>NZ_SISG01000002.1 GCF_004310685.1 Glaciihabitans arcticus
CGTTCCGCCGTCTGCACGGACACCGGCGTCGGTGAGCCCTCGATCCGGGCGTGACCGGTGCGGGTGTCGAGCGACTCAGCGGCCACGAGAATCTTCACCACCGGTCCACCCGTGCCGAGTAGCTGGGTGGAGTCGGTGTCGGCGCCGGCGGTGAGGAGGTGGGCGAAGGTGTCTGAGGCCAGCTGCTCCGTTGTGCGGGTGTCCGCGGTGATCGCCTCGGCCAGGGTCGCGTCGGTCGGGTTCACGAACCGGGGTCCCCCACGCCGGGGGGAGGTGGCCCGGTCGAAGAGGTCCCCGACCGCTGCTGCGGTCTCGGGATCCATGACCCAGCGCAGGTGTGCACCGCCATCGGGGGTGCGCCAGAACGTCAACGACCTCCGCGCGTGGGCGGCAGCCTCCCGGTCGGCGATGCCGTCCTCATCGAGGGCATCCCGCGCATCCCGGGCGAGACGCTGCAACCGGTCGGCATCCAGGGACGGGGCGACCTCGCACAGCCCGGCAGACGCCTCGGCAAGCACCGCGGCGGTGATATCGGTGGTGGGAACGCCCAGCCCGGTACGAATCGCAGCCGCCGCCTCAACCGACAGCGTGCCCTCGGTCAGAGCAGCTGCGACGGGCGCAAGCCACGGCTCGATATCGGGCGACGAAGCAAGTGATCCGATGGCAACGGCCGTCCGCGCATCCCGTTTCGTCGACCCGGTCGTGACCCGCACCAGCTCCTCGGGGGTGCGGTGCCCGGTTCGCTGTGCCAACCCCGAAGACCCGAGAGCGGGAGCCGACCGGCGCGCAACCTCACCGGCGATCAGGGCCGCGTGCGTGGCGGCAGCGCGCTGCACGAGGGCAACACGCTTGCCGAGGGCGAGTAGCACGTCATCCGACACCGCAGAAAACACCGTGGGCGCAGCGTCAAGCGCAGAGAGTGCTGCGCCATACGGGTCGGGAAGATTCATACCTCAATACTGAACCTTCGAACACATGTTCGAGCGCGTTTTCCACAGGCGGAAAAGAAAGGGCGGCCGACTCTCGTCGACCGCCCCGTCCCGTCCCGCTAGGTGCTTCTAACCCGCGGAGACCCCGGCACAGCCGACCGTCTCGGCGACGACTGCTGACGGTGCCGTGGTGAACGTTCCGGCCGTGTAACCCGAGCGCTCCGCGAAGATCACGGCACGGAACTTGTAGCCGGCCTGCAGGCCGTCAGGCGTGAAGGTGTTCGTCTCGCCGCCGACGTTCTGCCATTCTCCCGAGTTGCCAAGCGAGCCCTGCCAGTTGTAGCTGAACTTCAGCCCGTCCAGGTTCCACACACCGGTGGTAGCCACCAGGGGCGAGCACTCCTTGGCGAGACCGGTGATCTTGCCGCCGAGAGCGGCGGTGGTCGTGGGCGCCGCTCCCGCGATGACCTTGACCTCGCTGGCGAACTCCGCGCGGGAGTAGAAGCCGACGCGCTTGGCGGTGACCTCCACCGTCAGGCTGTCGCCGATGTGGTCACTGAGCGGCGTGTACTTTGCCGTCGTGGCACCCGGGATGGCGACATCGTTGCGGTACCACTGGTAGCTCAGGGTCGGGGAGAGCGTCCACGTTCCGGGAGTCGCCGTGAGAGGAACGCCCACTGCGCCACTTCCTGCGATGCTCGGTGCGGCGGTCGCGCTGATCTCGTCACGTCCGACGATCCAGATCTGGCCGGCCGAGTACGTTGCCGAGGCGTGTCCGGCGCGACTGTAGGTCACCCGCAGCTCGATGCGTGAGTCGACGTCGGTCAGCAACGTCGTGTACGCCGCCTTGGTGGCCTTCGGGATCGCAACGGACGCGCCCTCACCGACCGCGCGGTACCACTGGTATCCGACGGCGAAGCCGGGGCGAACCTCCTCCACGCGACTGGTCAGCACGGCGCCGACTGGCTCGAAGAAGAAGTTGTTCACGTAGACGCCGTTGTCGGCAACAGCACCAAGGGCGACGACCTTCGCGGGCGACGAGTACACCTTCGTGGCGAATGCCGTGGAGGAGACCGTCACCTTGAGGCTGATGGGCTTCTTCACCTGGGCTGCGATGGGCGTGTAGAAGGGGCTGGTCGCACCCTTGATCGCGACCGCTCCCGCGTACCACTGGTACTTGGGTGCGTCGATGGTAGCTCCATCAGGCAACTCACCCGGAGCGGGAACGAAGGAGGACACTGCGCCCACCTGCGGGTCGGAGATCGTGAACGCAAGGGCCGGAGCCGTTACCTTCTGTGCGATCAGGCTGATCGACCTGGTCTTGTAACCCTCGAGTACGTAACTGACACGCACCTCGATGACCTTGCCGAGGTTCGTCGCACCCCGCGCCAGTGTCGGCGAGTCGTAGATGTCTCCATCCTCTGCCGTGACGAGGTTGCCCGCGACGTACCACTGGTAGCTGAAGTCACCCGCAGCCGGCAGGGCCGATCCGGGAACCACCGTGTAGGCGGCCGCCGTGGTCGTGATCTTCGGGGCGACCTTGACGGTCGTGTAGCCGAGGTCCACGGACCAGATGTTGTCGCCCCAGCCGGATCCGTTGACCTCGTCGCCGACCCTGGTGATGACTGTCTCACTGCCGGCCTTGGAGATCGTCTCGACCACGCGGATGTCGAGATCGAGGTCAGCAAGCGTCGGAACGTAGGTCGTGGCCGTGGCTCCGGGGATGTCCGAGTAGCTCTCGCCGTCGCGCCTCTGCCACTGGTAGGTGCGAAGCGTTCCCGTGACGTCGGTCGTTGCGGGCTTGACGGTGAGCTTGCCGCCGACGCGGATCGCTCCGTCCAGCTGGCCCGTGTACGTCACACCGGAGAGAACCGTGATGACCTTGTTGACCGTCTTGCTGGGGGCGCGGACGACGCTGGGGGCGAATCCTGCCTTGGTGGCAGTGACGCGAACCGTCAGCTCCTTGCCGTTCAGCGTTGCCGGAACCACGAACTTCGCCGCGGTCGCCTTGGCGATCGGGGTGAAGACCTCACCGGTCACGGTGCCCCACTGGTAGGCGACTGCCGCACCGGTGATCGCGAAGGGCGACTCCGATTCGAATGTCGCTGTGACGGTGGATGACACGGCCGCCGATCCCTCGATGAACACCGATCCGGCGCGCTCCTCGAGCAGGCGCTGGTCGAGCACCGCAGCGACCTGCGCCGTGGTGTAGACCTTCGAGGCGTAGTACGGCGAGCTGGCCGTGACGACAACGCGGAGGTTCTTGCCCGCATCCGCCGCAGTGACGACGTAGCTGGCCGCGGTGGCCTTGGCGATCGGCGCCCACTTCGCCCCCGTCTGGCGCTGCCAGATGTAGGTCGGGATGACGTTGCCGAACGGAACCGACAGGTTCGAGTCGACGGCGAGGCGCTGGCCGACGGTGACCGATCCGAGCAGCGGCTCGTCGCTGTCGGCAACGACGAGGGCGGGGGTGCCGCCCTCGGCGTACGCCGTTCCCTTGCGGGCCAGCACAACGATCGGTGCCGACGGGGCGATGCCTGCCTTGATGGCGGACACCCGCACGGTCAGCGCGAGCGCCTTCGAAATGTCTGCCGGGATGACGACCGAGCTGCCGGTCGCATAGGGCGCTTCCTCGTTGCTGTAACCGTTGTCGAAGAACCACTGGTAGACGGGCGTGGTTCCCGCAACCGACCAGGTACCCGGCGTGACCGTGTACTTGGTTCCGCCCGCGGCGACACCCTTGGTGACGACGGCGACGGTCGGCTTCTTGACGCTGGTCGCGGCCACTCCGAGGGTTCCGGTGATCGAGGAGGTTTCGGTGGGCGTCGCGTCGGTGCGTCCGAGGCGTGTCGCCGTGACCATTGCCGAGATCTCCTGGTCGACGTCTGCGTTCACGAGCGTGTAGCTCGATGCCGGCAGACCCGTGATCGCATCGCCGTTACGAAGCCAGGTGATGGTGGTGTTCCATCCTCCAGGCAGGTAACCCGGTGCGACGGTGACCACTCCGCCAGGGCTGGTGCGCGTGGCGGTGAGTGGGAGGGAGCCGAGCGCGATCGACGAGCCCGTGACGGGAGTCACTGCTTCCGTGATGACGCTGGTCGACTGGAAGTCCTCCGAGCCGTTGTACTGGCCGTTGCTGATGGTCACGCGAACCGAGATGTCCGATCCGACGTCACCGCCCTGGACGTAGTAGTAGTCGCGCTGGCCACCGAAGATCGGGATGCCGTCGCGCAGCCACTGGTACGAGGCGGTTGCACGGTTCTGGTCCCACTCGGCGTCCGCGATGAGCGGGGAGCCCGGGGTCAGTCCGTACGCGGTGTTGATCGTCGGTGCGGAGCCGAAGGTCAGCGGTGCGCTGACCTCAGCCTCGATGTCGAGCGTGTTCTGTCCGACGACGGCCTCGATGTAGCCGGTGACGGAGCGGTAGACGGTACCGCTCGAGCTCTTGATGTAGGTCGAGTAGGTGTAGTCGCCCGGGATGAGGTCGATCGAGTACGCGCCGTTGCCCGTGATCTGGGCCGAGGCGAACTGCACGCCGTCCTCGCTGGTGAAGTCGATCCAGCTGGAGTTGTTGACCGCGACTGCAGGAGCCAGCTGGCCCGACACGGTCGCTGTCCTCGCGACGGTGGAGCTGGGAAGAGTTACCTTCGCAGCGATCTTGGTGATCTTGCCCGCCGTGACGGTGTACCGGGGGCCGGTGCTCGCTGCACTGTAGGTGTCGCCGAAGTTGTCAGCGTGGTAGCTGAGCGCGTAGGTGCCACTCGGCAATCCGCCGATGCTGAAAACGCCCTTCGTGCTCGTGTAGGCGAGATTGCGAGGCATCGGGATGCGCTGGTCACCGACGATCCTGACAGGGGTGACGTACAGGTCGCCCACGATGGGTCCGGTGATGGTTCCGGTCAGCGTGCCGCCCGGTGCCAGGGTCTTGTTGACGGAGGCGACTCCGCTGCGGCCCACGTAAACGGTGGGGAGAGCGTTGAGGTCCAGTTCGTCGGAGGTGTAGTCGCCGACGAACGCGCCGCTGGGCGAGCGCTGCGTCGAGAATGCGACCTTGTAGCTGCCCGGCTTGACCGGAACGGTGTAGACGCCTGTCTTGCCGGTGAAACCGTATCCGGTGCTGTTCCAGGAGACGCCATCGAACTCGAAGACCTCGACCTCGACGCCGGCGATCGGCTTCTTGGCGGTCGACTTGACGACACCCGTGATCTTTCCGGCGGCGAGAAGGCCGAACGTGACCTTCTGCACCTCGCTCGAGTTGAAGGTCTCCGCGTTGATGAGGTTCTCATTGGTGAGCGGGGCGCCACCGAGGTACTGGGCGTAGAGCGTGGTGCCGTTTCCGTAGGTGTTCAGCGTGTATTCGGTATCGGGCTGGACCTCGAAGGTGGCGACGCCGGCCTTGTTGGTGATGCCGTAGCTGTAGATGTCCGAGTCGACATTGTAGTTACGCCCGCCGTCGGTCACTGCGACCGCGTTCACATAGACGCCCGCGACCGGCTTGTTGGCCGGGTCGAGGAGCGTGACTGTCGTGTATGCCGGAGCGGGGAAGAGCACGCCCGCGCTGACGTCGGAGTCGACGCCGGAGACGAGGCTCGGTGTGGTGCTTCCCGCGCCGTTGACCGTGGCGTAGTAGAGGTTGTAGTCGCCTTCTTCGGCCGTGACGATGATCTCGTAGGCATCTGCCTCGAGGTTCGGGATGACGGCGACGCCATCCTCATCGGTGTAGACAGGGGCGCTATAGCCCAGGTTGTTGAGACCGGTTCCCTGGGCGACAACCCGGGCGCCCTCGACGAGCTCCGTGCCGAACTTGGCGGTGACCGTGAGTTCGAAGCCGGTGCCCAGTTCGACCTTGCCGATGTCGGTGCCTGAGGCGATGGCCTGCGCGGTGGCGCCGCTCGGCGCGTTGTTGTACCACTCGCCGCTCAGGCCCTCGATGTTGGAGTCGAAGTAGATGCGGTAGTTGCCGGGCACGAGAGTGATGGTCTCGAAGTCTCCGTCGGCGGAGACACCGCCATTGATGTTCTCGGTGTTGGTGGGATCGTACGATCCGTCGGGGTTCGCCGGGAAGACGAAGAGGCTGACGTTCGAGAGGTCGGCGCCCGCGAAGTCGGCCGGGACGTCGATATCGCCGGTGATGGTCTGGCCCAATACGAAGCGTCCGTTCACGACAGCCGCGATGTTGCGGTTCACCGCGGTCGTGGGACCCGCCGCCGCCGAGATGTAGCCGTCGCCGTAGACGTTCGTTGCCCAGTCCGGCTGCGAGTACTGCGAGAAGGAGACGGCATAGTCGCCGGCACGCAGGCCGCCGATGGCGTAGTTCGAGATCGACTGGTCGTCGAACGAGATGTCGCGCTCGTACTTCCACTCCTGCACGCCCGTTGTGAGGTTCAGCTGCTTGCGGTAGGCGGTGACGCGCGAAGCGCCGTCGAAGGGGAGGTCGTCGGCACCGACGATGTCACCAGCCACTGTCGCACCCGCGCTCAGGTCTGCCAAGAGGTCGTTGCTTCCCTCGTTCAGCACCGTTGCAAAGGCGGAATCGAAGTCGTCGATGACTTCGCCCGAGCGGCCCTTGAGGTATCCGCCGGCGTAGGACGCCGAAGACACGTCACCGTTGTCGATGCTGATGGCGTACTTGACCCCGGCCTGAAGGTTGTAGGTGTCAGTGAGTTCGACGTGGCCCGACGCATTCGTGTAGCCACTGGTGGAGTACACGTAGGAGCCGCCCTGGGCTCGAAGAACGTCGACACGAGCGTTCGCCACGCCTTCGCCGCCAGCGGTCACGTGAAGCGAGAGCTCGGCGCCCTCGCCTTCGACAGCCGAAGCCCCCACGGTCATGCCGGTGGCCAGCAGGCCTCCGAGGACGAGGGCGACGATGCCACCCGTCGCGATCTTGCGTAGACGCGCGAGTGCGGATTCACGCAGTTCTGAAAGCTGGTTCACGATGCTCCTGTGCCAAGGGTTAATAGACGACAGGAATGATTCTGGGGTGGGGCCGGTCGGGGGTACTCAGGGTAAAACCCCCAACCCGATACGGGTTTTGCGGTGTTTTGCGCCCGGGGCCGAGAATGGGGCGAATTTTCACCCCCATACGCGGGCCGGGATGACGTTGGACGTCAGCAGCCCGTATCGAGCACGGCCGCGGTTGGCAGGCTCTGGGCCGTTCCGACGGCCAGTCCGGTGCGGGTGGCCGTCACAACGACGAACAGCTTCTGCCCGATGTAGGCGCCGGTCGGAATGGTGAACTGGCTCAGCGTGGCACCGGGGATCGGGCCATCCAGAGACGCGTGCCACTGGTAGGCGTAGCCGGCACCGTCGGCCGTCCAGACGCCACGAGTCGCCGTGAGCGTCGAGCAGCCCTTCGCCACTCCGGTGACCTTCGGGGCGTTCACCCCGAGTGCGGTGGGCGCGGCACCGGGCGTGATCGTGCGGGCGTCCGTCGAGGCGGTGACCGGATTCCAGCCGGCGAGGCGAGCCGTGACCTTGGCGACGATGGCGTCACCGGAGTAGGCGGCCGGCGGCGTGAACGTTGCGGCCGTCGCGCCAGGGATCACCACGCCATTGCGCGTCCAGAGGTATGTGTAGGCGGGCTTGACCCCGGCGAACACGGGCGGGATGACGCTGAGCGGAGCGCCCGCCACACCGGAACCGACCAGCTCGGCGGGCACGGTCTGCTGGAAGTAGCGGATGCCCACATAGATATTGCCCGATTCCTCGGTCCGACCCGTGAAGCCGGGGCGCTGAGCGGTGACGCGCACCCGGATCGACGCGTCCAGGTCGGCCGCAACGAGCGTATAGGTCTTCGCTGTCGCTTTCGGAATGTCGGTCAGCACGCCGTTGTCATCCCGGATCCACTGGTATCGGAAGGTGTGCCCCGCCGGGAAGTACGGCGTCGCAGTGATCACGGAGCCGACGTAACTGTTGCCGCTCAGGGAGACCGAGCCGTAGTGGGTGTCGCCCGGCTGAAGCACAACACCCGCACTCGTGTTCACGACCGGGTTGTAGCGATCAGTCGTGAGCGTGGCACGCAGGCTGATCGTCTTGCCGAGCTGGTCGGCCGTCGCGAGGTAATTGTGATCGGTCTGGCCGGGGATCGGCGCCCCGTTCGAGAGCCACTGGTACGAGCGGGTGTAGGCCTCCCCGCCCCAGGCGGGCAGCGCGAAACTCGGGTCGCTGAAATACAGGTAGTCACCGACGCGCGTGCCATCGAAGGTGAACGCGGGCTGTGCGCTGGGCGCCGTTCCCCGAATCGCGACAGGTCGGATGATGCCTGCGAGGCCGCCGTAGGCCGGGGCGCCGGAGTCGTAAGAGATCTGCACCCAGATCGGCTTGCCCGAATCCTCCGGCTTGATCGTGTACGTGCGCGAGTCCTCGTAGGGAGGAGCCCAGCCATCGCCGACGTGCCACGCATACTTCACGTCGTCGGCTGCGGCCGCTGTCCATCCCGGGCCCCAGGTGACGGGACTCACGGTGAGTACGTTGCCCACCCGTGTGATTGTCGGAGTCGAGGTCGGGTATTCGACCGAGGGCGTGATCGAGAGCTGCACGGTGGCAGCCGCGCGCGCCGTCGTGTAGCCCTTTTTCGCGGCGATCTCGACCACGCGCAGCAGGTTGCCGCCGGTGCCGAAAGCCGTGGCATCCGGAACATAGCTTGCACCGGTGGCGAGCTGCGCCCAGTTCGCCTCGGTCGCGCACGCCGCCGCGCACTTCTGCCAGATGTAGCTGCGAGTTACGCCCGGGATCTTCCAGCCGGCGGCGGACGAGGTGAGCGCGATTCCGACCTTCGCGCTGCCGGAGACGAGACCCTTGGCGTAGCCCGGGGCGGCGGTGTTGCCGATGAGGTTGGCGGCATCGAGCACTCGCGGCTCCGAGACGATGGTGCGCGGTGCGAAGCCCGCCTTTGACGCGACGACACGCACGACGAGTGACTTCGATCCGAGTGCTGCAGGCGGAACGTAGCTCGCCGTGGTGGCCTTGGCGATGGCCGTGTAGCCCGCGGGGTAGCTCACGCACGAGGTCGCGCAGCTGAACCACGCGTAGGTCTGGGTGACTGCGGTCACCGGCCAGGTGATGCCCGTCGCTGTCACGGCAAGAGTCGGGGCGCCCGCGCCGCCGATTGTCACCGTTGCCGCCGCGGTTGCGAGATCCTGCCGCAGCAGGCCGACGCCGGCCGGGATGGGCTGGAGCGCCACGTTCGAGTATCGCGGCGAGACGACCGTGACGCGCACTTGCAACGGTCGGCCGACGTCCGCGACGGCGACGCTGTAGGTGGCGGAGGTCGCTCCGGGGATGGTGGACCAGACGCCGGTGGCGAGCTGTCTTTGCCAGACGAAGGAGAAGGTGGGCAGAGCCGTCGCGTCGGGCGTCGTCCAAGTCCCGGGCACGGCGGTGAGCACGGTGGCGACGGGCACGGCCTGGCCGGCCGTGACGGAGGCGGCACCCTGAGTGACGGCAGGAGTGCCGCTGCCGGTCGGCACGGCGCTCCCCCGACGCGCCACGAGAGTGCTGGACGCGGCGGTGTGGCCGAGCTTCACCGTCTGCACGCGCACGGTGAGAGACCTGCCGCTGTACAGATCGGGAACGTAGACGAAGCTCGCATAGGTGGCACCCGGGATCTCCACGCCGTCGGCGAACCACTGGTAGCCGAACCCCGGCACGGGCGACCATGTCCCCGATCTGACCGTGTAACGGATCTGACCGGCAGGCTGCCCGATGGTCGTCGCGGTGAGGGACGGAGCTTTCTTGAGCACGGGCGCGGCGAACCTGCCCACCGTGACCGGACCGGCGATGCTGACCGAAGAAGTGGTGAAGCCCGCCTTGCTGCCTCGCACTCGCGCGGCGATCTGCGTGCCGCCGTCGGCAGGCGTCAACGTGTAGGCGACGCTGGTCGCGCCGGGGATGAAGACGCCATCCCGGGTCCACTGGTAGCTGTAGGTCAGGGCGGTCTGCAGGAAAGTCTGCGGCTTCGCGACGATCTTCATGCCCGGCAGGTACGTGCCCGACGCGATGCTCGCCGGGGCGACGGCGCTCAGCACCGGTCCGGCCGTCACGACGAGCGGCGCCGTTACACCGACCACGCGACCGAGGCCATCGACGGTGTCGGTGAGGGCGACCCGCGCCGTGAGAGCCGCACCGACATCACTGCCGCGCGAGGCGAACGAGGTGGCGGTCGCGCCGAAGATGGGCATGCCATCGCGGTACCACTGCACGCTGATGGTCGAGGTGGTCGAGCGCAGCGTAGTCGCGGCCATCTGGTGGAGCGTTCCCACGACGGTGGTCGCAGCATTGCTGATGATCGGTCCCGTCGCGAAGGTGAGCCCGGGGTCCAGATCCCAGTTCGACGTCACCGGTCCAGTCGCCGCGGGGAGCGCGTTGACCGATTTGGTGCGGTAGACGGGCACGATGGCCTGGGCCGGATTGGCCGTGTTGACCGGCCGAATGCGCACCTGGTACTGGCCGGGCGCGACGGCTATCGAGTAGCTGCCGTTCGGCTGGATGTCGATCGTGCGAGCAGTGCGATCGAAGTCGCTGGACTTGCCGACCGTCACGGTTCCGCCGGCGGTCGCGGGCGCTCCGGTGATCGAGCCGCTGAGGATGATGGTTCCCGGAGTAGCCGTGGTCATCGCCGCAGGCGCCGAGACGATCTTCCCGGCGACGACCCGCACCGAGGCCGCCGTTTGGATCGCCACGAGTGGGTCGGCGAAGTCCTGGTCGCCGGTGGCCTGAATGCTGAGCGCGTAGTAGCCCGCCGGGAGGCCGCTGATCGAGAAGGCGCCCGCCGCGTTCGCCGTCGCGGTGTGCGCCGTATAGACGGCGCCGCCCGTGAAGGCACCGGGGGTGCCGGTGAGCGAGGCGGCTCGCACCGTGGCGCCGGCGAGCGGCAGACCGGAGCCGCGCACGACTCCCGTGATGGTGCCGCCGGCGACGAGGCGTTGCGACAACACCACCGGCTTGCCGTAGTTGACCGTGTAGTGCGTGCCGTAGGCCGTGTCGCTCAGCACCGGGCCACCACCCGCGTTCGCCGCGACCCAGGTGCGGGCGGCGCGAGCGGTCGCGTAGCGCACGGTGTAGATGCCCGGCTCGAGGTAGCCGAAGGCGTAGGCGCCCTTCGCGCTCGAGACAGCGGAATCGACAGCCGTGTAGCTGGTGCCCAGCACCTTGTAGAGGGTGACATCGACGCCCGCGAGGGCCTTGCCCGCGGAGGTGAGGACCGTGCCGCTGAGCGCACCGGCGAACAGGGAGAAGTCGAGAGTGTTCGCACCGGAGGCAACGGGGACGGGGCGGCCCGCCTCGGCGGTGGCGGCTCCCCCGTAGTACTGCACGGCAGGCGTTCCGCCAGCGTTGGCGACGCGGGTGCGCACGCCGATCGTGTAACGGGAGCCACCGTCGAGGCCGGCGAACTGGTAGCTGCCGGGAGTTCCGGCCACCGGCGTGCCGATGATCACCGGGTCGCCGACGGCAGTACCGGTGGCCAGCGACTGGGCCGTGACGGCCGCGGCCGCAAAAGGCGCCCCGGTGTGAGTGGTGACCCGCACGGTCAGGGTTGCATCGCCAGGGGCGGCCTGGGCCGCAGGCGTGATGCCGGTCAGCAGAAGACCCGCCGTGACGAGCGAGCTGAGGACGAGCAGCGCGACGCGACGCAGGGATGACGCGGACACTCGGCTCACGGGTTGACTCCTGATGCAGGTGGGACGGGGTTACGGCGCGTGGACACGAGCGCTATTAGACGAAAAGCTATCAGTTATTAGCGATTCAACGTCAGCAGGTCGACGCGGGCACGGGCTGCGTCGGCAGGCTCTGGGCCGTGCCGGCGGCGAGTCCGGACCGGGTGGCCTTCACGACGACGAACAGCTGCTGCCCGGCGAACGCACCGCTCGGAACGGCGAACTGGTTGGCTGTGGCACCGGGGATCGGGCCATCCACCGAGGCATGCCACTGGTAGGTGTAGGTCGAACCGTCAGCCGTCCAGATGCCCGGTGTCGCCGACAACACCGAGCAACCCGCTGCCGTACCGCTGACCTTCGGGGCGTTGGCGCCGACCGCGGTCGGGGCCGCACCCTGGCTGATCGTCCAGCCGGAGTGGTACCAGCCCCACTCGCTGTAACCGGGCAGGATCGCGCTGACCTGCACGTGCACCGTGTCGCCGACGAACTCGGCCGGAGGGGTGAAGGTGGGCGTGCGCGCGCTCCAGACAGGTACTCCGTCGCGGTACCAGACGTAGGTCACGACCGGCTTCAGCGCGCCGAAGGTGGGCGCGCTGACGGTCAGCGGGGTGCCCGCGACGCCGGTTCCGCCGACCGCGGGGGTCGAGGTTACGGTGAGTTGCCGCTGCGGTACATAGATGCTGTACGACGTGGTCGGGTAGTCGACGAACCCGGCTTGCGTCGCGGTGACCTTCACGGTGATGCTGGTGTCCTGGTCGGCCGCCGTGATGACGTAGGTCTTTCCGACAGCCTTCGGGATGACGACCGCGGAATTGCCGATGTTGCGGTACCAGGTATAGGTGAACGTCGGTCCGGGGAGGAAACCCGTCGGCGTCGCCGTCAGGGTCGACCCCACGGTTCCGGTGCCGGCGAGGTTCACGAATCCGGAGTTGACGACTCCCTTGGTGATGAGCGTCTGCGCGCTGGTCACGCTGAACGGGGTGTAGCCGGCGATGGTCGCCGTCGCGCGGAACGAGATCTTCTTGCCGAGGTATGCGATCGAGGGCTTGAAGTCGTAGCCGGTCTGCCCCTTGATGGCCACGTTGTTCGAGAGCCACTGGTACTTGGTGCCGTAGACCTGAACCGCGTCTCCGTTCGCCAGCGTGAACATCGCCGGGGTGATGTGCAGGAATTCGCCGACGTGGCTTCCGGAGAAGGTCGGGGGCGTCTGAGGCCCTGGCGTGAGTCGCACGGCGTATTCCTCGAACTGGCCGCCGCTCTCGCCGTAGGCGGGGATGCCCGAGTCATACCAGAAGTCCACCGAGATGGTCTTTCCCGCGTGGGCGGGAAGAACAGTGAAGCTGCGCACGAAGTTGTCGTACGGAGACGGGTCCACGTCGACCCAGCTGCCGCCGACGTACCACCTGTAATGCACCTTCTTGCCTGCGACCGCAGGGGCGAAGGTGACGGGAGAGACGGTGATCACGTTGCCGACACGGGTGAAAGTCGGCTTAGAGGTCGGGTACTCGACCGAGGGGATGAGTGTCAGTTCCACGGCGGATGCCTGACGCGCCGTCGTGTAGCCCTTCTTCGTGGCCACCTCGACCACGCGCAGCTTGTTGCCGCCGGTGCCGAAGGCAGTGGCATCCGGAACGTACTTCGCACCGGTGGCCAGCTGGGTCCAGTTGGCGGCGACCGTGCAGGCGGCCGAGCACTTCTGCCAGACGTAGCTGCGAACGACGCCCGGGATGTTCCATGCTCCGGCAACCGCACTGACCGCGGTCCGCACCGTCGCGCTGCCCGCCGTGACCCCCGTGCCATAGGCCGGCGGGGCGGTGCTGGTGATCGCACGCGCCGCGCTCACTTGCCGTGGAGCGGAGACCACCGCACGCGCCGTGTAGCCGGGCTTGCTCGCGGTCACGCGTACGACGAGGAGTTTGCCTGCGAGGGCGGCGGTCGGTGCGAACTTCGCCGCAGTCGCCTTGGCGATGGCGGTGTAGCCGTTCGGGTAGGCCTCACACGGCGTTGTGCAGCTGAACCACTGGTAGCTCTGGGTGATGCCGGCCGCGCCCCACGTGATGGACGTTGTGCCGACCGGCACCGTGGGCGCCGGGATGTTCGAGATGGCTACGGTCGGCGCGCCGGACTGGAGGTCCTGGCGGGCGGAGCCGATGCCGGCGACGATCGGAGGGAGCGCCACGCTCGGGTAGCCGGGTGCGACGACCGTGACGAGCACCCGCAGCGGGCGGGCGACGTCGGCAGCGGTGACCGTGTAGTTCGCCTTTGTCGCTCCGGGGATCGCCGTCCACACACCGGTGGGAAGCAGACGCTGCCAGACGTGGGCAAAGGTCGGGGTTGTCGCGGTGTCCAGCGTCGTCCAGCTACCGGCCGACGCGGTGAGCACGCTGTCGAGCAGCACGTTCTGCGCGGCCGTGACGGTGGTTCCTGCGAGGGTGACCGCCGCGGTTCCGGTGCCGGTCGGGGCGACGGTTCCCGCGCGGGCGACCACGGTGCTCGTCGCGACCACACCGCCGGGAACGGAGGCCTGCACGCGTACGGCGATCGTCTCGCCCGCGTGGTCGCCGGCCTGCACCAGCAGGCTCGAGGTCGTCGCGCCGTCGATCGGCGTTCCGTTGGCAACCCACTGGTAGCTGACGCCGGGCACGGGCGCCCAGGTTCCGGTCGACACGGTGTAGCGCTTGTCTCCGACCGGCAACCCCTTCGTCACGGTGACGATCGCGGGAGCCTTCTTCAGCACGGGCGCGGCGTGGAAGCCGACGTTCACACTTCCCGCCGGGATGAACGCGCTTGAGGGGTGTCCGAGCTTCTGCGCGCTCACGCGAACCGAGACGGTGGTCCCCGCGTCGGCCGGAGCGAGAGTGTACGAGCGCGAGGTCGCTCCCGGGATGACGACTCCGTCGCGCATCCACTGGCTGACGAAGTTGAGCTGGTACTGATTCCAGCCGCCCTCGCTCACCACGAGTCGTGTGCCGGGCAGGTAGCTCGCGGCGACCGGGCCGAGGGTGGGCGCTGCGTTGTTGGTGATGGCCGCACCGGCGGTGACGATGACGGGCGGCGTGGTGCCGGTGAGGCGTGATCCGTCGGCCTCGAGATCGATGACCGTGATGCGGGATGTGATCGCCGCGCCGACATCGGAACCGCGGGAAACGTAGGCGCCGTCGTTCGCACCGAAGATCGGGATACCGTCGCGGTACCACTGGGACACGGCGGTGACCGCCGTGTGGTTGACGGCCACGGAGACGTAGTGGTTGGTGCCGACAGCCGTGGTGCTCGCATTGGCGATGACCGGAGCCGTGGTGAAAGCAAGCCCGGTGTCGACCGTCATGGGCAGCACCATCGGGGCGTTCGGCGTCGCGGCCGCGACCGTATAAGTGGTGTGCGTCGCGATGTACTTCTGGCTGCTGGTGGTATCGGTCGGGCGCAGGCGCACCTGGTACCGACCGACCGGGAGGTTGATCGACCAGGTTCCGTTGGCCTGGATCTGCGTGCTGCGTGCGGTGGCCGCGAAGTCGGTCACGATGCCGAAGCTGACCGTGCCACCCGTGGTCGCCGGAGAGCCTGTGAAGCTGCCGGTGACGGTCGCCGTGCTAGGGATCGCCGTGGTCTGCACCGCGGGCGCCGGGGTGACCTTGCCCGCGACGACCTTCACGTACTTGAGGGTCGAGTAGTTGCTGATGTTCGGCACCGGGTTGGGATCCGCGAACGGCTGGTTCGACTTCGGGCGGATGCTCAGCGCGTAGTAGCCGGACGCCAGCCCCGGGAGCGAGAACGCCCCCTTCGAGTTGGCCGTGGTGACGAGCGCCGCATTGGTGAAGACGCTGGTCCACGCACCCGGCTTTCCAACGATGGGGTAGGCCTGCACCTTCGCGCCAGCAAGCGGTGATCCAGAACCGCGCACCAGTCCGGTGACGGTTCCGCCGAGCGCGAGCTTCTGCGACAGCACAACCGGCTTGCCGAAGGCCACCGGATACCGCGAGCCGACCGAGTAGCTGTTCAGCGCGGGCGTGCCGCCCTGATTCGTCGCGATCCAGGCGCGGGCGCCGCGCGCCGTCTCGTAACGCACGGAGTAGTCCCCGGGCTCCAGGGAGGTGAATGCGTAGGCGCCGGTCTTGCTGGAGACGACCGTCTCGGCCACCACCAGACGGGAAGAGGTCGCTTTGTAGAGGGTCACATCGACCCCGGCGAGGCCCTTGCCCTTGTTGGTGAGCACCTTGCCGCTGAGGCTGCCGGCCATGAGGGAGAAATCGAGCCGACCGGTTCCAACGGCGGGCGTGACCGGGCGTGCCGCTTCCGGAAGCAGCGCTCCACCGAGGTACTGCACCACGGCTGCGGCACCGGTGGCCGAGGCGGGGCGCACCTGTACGCCGATCGCGTAGGGAGAGCCGCCGTCGAGACCCGCCAACAGGTAGCTGCCGGGCTTGCCGGCCACGGGCGTGGCCGTGACGGCGGGGGTGAGCGAGCGGGATCCGTTGCCGATCGGGAACGCCGTGACGGCACCGGAGATGAAGGGGGTGCCGGTGTGCGTGGTGACCCGCACCTCGAGGCTGGCGTCACCTGCGGCGGCGTGCGCGGCGGGCGTCATCCCGGTCACCAGCAGGCCGGCCGTGACGAGCGCACTCACGGCGATCAGGACCGCGCGGCGCAGGGGAATCAGACGTACTCGGGTCACGGTGGCACTCCAGGCTGTGTTGCATCGCGGTTCGCGTACGCGCAACAGGCGAGTACTCCTCGAAAAGATAGCAGTTTTGCTGAACGCTCCGATCACCCCCGTTTGGGGGCGCTCTCAGCCGGTGATGACGCGGGCGTCGAGCAGCGACACCCAGGTGAGATAGCCCGGCGCTTTCGCCGTGACCTCCACGGTGATCGAGTCCTTTATCTGGCCAATGGATGTCACGAAGCTCGCTCCCGCAGCACCCGGCATGACCACGCCATTGCGCAGCCACCGATAGCTGAGGATCACGCCGCTCGCGCCGAAGGTGGGGGCGCTCACGCTCAGCGCCGATCCGGCGATACCGGTGCCGACGAGGGCGGGCGCGGTGAGCAGCGGCAGCTCGCCCGAGGTGAGGACGACTCCCGCCACGGAGGCGCCCGTCAGGCTCGCGTAGCCGGCGCGCTTCCCCGTGACAATGACCCGGATGCTCGCTCCGACCTGGGTCGGCAGCACCCTGTACGTCTTTGCGGTCGCCTTGGCGATGCTGGCCCACCCTGCGCCGGTGTTGACCTGCCACTGGTAGGCGAACGTCTGCCCGGCGAGCGTGAAGGATGACGTGGTGGCCGTGACTACCACACCCGGCTTGAGCACTCCCCCGGTGACGTCGACCGTTGGCGCGCCGGTCGGGTTGACGCCGGCGAGCAGCGTGAGTGGACGGCTCAGCACGGAGACCGTGGCGTAATTCAGCGACGTCGAGACAACACGGACCGTGAGCTTCTTGCCCACGTTCGAGGTGGACGGCGTGAAGGTGGGTCTGGTCGCGCCCTTGATCGCCGTGCCGGCGAGGTACCACTGGTAAGTGATCTTCTCGTTCATCGCGGTGCTGGGGTAGTCAATCACCGGCGCGCCCAGCACTTCGCCGAGGCGCGATCCGATGATTGCTGGTGCCGGCTGCACCGGTCGCACTCCGCGCACGGCCACCAGCGTCTGCACGAAAGTGTCCGCCGCGTATGCCGCTTGACCGCTCTCGAAGCTGATCGTCACTGTGAGGGGCTTCGCGGCGTCCGCTTCGACGCGCTCGTAACTGGGCCCGTTGCCCGCGGGTTCCCCGCCCACGAACCACTGGTAGCTTGGCGCCCCGGCGGGCGCGAATGTCGGACCGACAATGGTCGACGTGAGGCCCACCGTGGTGATCTTCGGTGCGGATGTCGCGAACTCGCCTCCGGCGCCGATCTCGACCGGCGCGCTCTCGAGTTCGAGAGTCCCGTAACCGGCTTTCTTCACTGTCTCGATGACACGCAACCGAGCGCCGAAGAGTGCGGCATCGGGCACGAGGGTCGCACCACTTCCGGCAGTCACCCACGTGGCTCCGTCGGAGCTTGTCTGCCAGAGGAAGGTGCTCGTTGTTCCCGTGATGTTCTTGCTTCCCGCGACCGCGCCGACCGCAGCGCCGACGATCGGCGAACGGGTCAGCCCGGGAAGGCCCGCAGTGATGGTCCCGGCAGCGCCCACGGCTTCAGACGCGAAGAACGACACAGCACGGAAGCCCACCTTGCCGACGCTCACCCGCACACCGAGCCTGCTGTCCGCCAGTGCTACCGGGGGTGTGTACGTGCGTCCGGTTGCTTTCGCGATGGGCGTGAAGTCGGAGGCGGTTCCGCACTCAGAGGACGTCGGCCTGCAGGTCATCCACTGGTAGCCGGTCGTGACCGGCGCGAATGCGCTGAACGACGGGGAGACTGTCGCCGTGACCGGGGCGAGAGGGAAGGCGGGAGCGTCGAATGTCACGGTGGCGTCGACCTCGCCCAGGCTGTCATCGAGGTATCCAACCCCGGCGGGAAGGATCGTCGCCGCGGGAACCATTCCCGGTGAGGAGGTCACGACGGTCACCGAGATCGGCAGGCCGTTATCGGCATCCGTGACCCGATAGGTGGACTTTGTGGCACCGGCGATCTTCACCCGCGGCGCAGTGCCTCGGTACCAGGCGTAGGTGTGGGTCAGTCGGCCGACCTCGCGAACGTACCGGGGGTCGGCGTAGATCCAGTAACCGGGAGCAACGATCAGTGACTCGCCCGACCGCACCGGCGCGTCCGCTGCGAGCGGATCCTCGCCGAGGGTTCGCACGACGGCAGGAAGCGCATCAGCTATCGGCGGCAGCGAGCTCTTTCGCGCGACCAGGAGCGTCGATCCCGAAAGGCCGCCGACACGGGCCGCCCGGACGTCCACTGTGAGCACGGCCGTCATGTCGTCGAAAACCGGGTCGAGGGTCAGAGTTCGGCTGGGACTCGAATCCTGCAGGTCCCCATCGAGGTACCAGTCGTACGTCACGTACAGCGGTGTCGGCGACCACGTGCCGGGGCTGGCCGTGTATCGGACCTTACCCGCTAGCCCCTTCGTGGTGACCGTGATCACCGGAGCGGTCTTGAGCGCCGGCGCCGGGAGCGGTGCGACCGAGACATAGAAGTTCCCGGTGTACGCCGGGGTGTACGTTGCCGACGGATACCCGGCGCGGGTCGCGGTGACGCTGAGGCCGATGTCCTGTCCGCCCTGCGCCGCAACCGGGCTGAACGTGGGCTTCGTCGCGCCGGGGATGATGCCGCCGTTGAGCATCCACTGGTAGCTGAGCGTCACCGGGGTCTCGCTCCATGTTCCCGGGTTCGCCCGCAGCACGGTGCCTACCTTCACGGTGGCGGGCGCGATGATCGACGGCGGGGTGTCGACGCTCAGTGGCTCTCCGGCGGCGACGGTCGCCACGGTCAGGGTTGTGCTGACGTGATCGTTGCTTTCGAGATCCGTAATCCCGATGCGTACTTTAAGCTGCCTGTCCTCGTCGCCGCCACCAGCCGTGTAACCGGCGCTACGAGCACCGAAGATCGGGATGCCGTCGCGCAGCCACTGGTATGTCACGACACTCGTGGTCGGGTGGTTGCTGGTCGCGCTCGCGGTGAAGGTCGTGCCGACGGTGCCGCCTGACGGCGCCACGCTCGGCGGCGGATCGAAGGCCATCGGCGCCTCCTCCTCGGCCGGCAGCAGCAGCTCGACCGCGCCGCCGAACCCGACGGTGACGGAGCCGTAGACCGCTTTGAGAGGGGTCGCGCCGACGGGGCGGGCCTCGTAGGTATAGAGACCGGGTCGCAGCTGGCGCTCGAAGGTTCCGTTCGATGAGATCAGGATCGATGTCGAACTCACGGCGACATCATCCGCGCGTGCGATGTCGATGGTGCCGCCCGTGACCGCATCGGAGGAGAAACTGCCCTGCAGCAGCCCCGCGGGACCAGTCGCAGCGACGTCGACGATCCCCGCCTTCGTCACCGCACCCGCCTTGACGAAGTAGACCTTCTGGCTCGAGGGTGTGCCGGGATCGATGTAACTACCTGACACGGAGCCCGATGCGGCACTGAGGCTGTAAAAACCCGTCGGGAGCCCGGTCAGGGTGAACGCCGCCGGCGTAGACACCTTCAGGGGCTGACGAGGCAGCGCCGAGCCTGTCTGGTTGGGGGCCGTGCCGCGAATCGCCACGGGCACGAGGTCGACGGGCACCTTATTGGTCGCAGTGCCGGAAATCAGCTGACCGCTCAACGTGCCGCCGATCGCGAGTTTCTGGTTCACCACGGCAGGCGTGCCGAAATTCACATAGGACACGCGACCGGTGCCGATGGATTGCGGCACGGTCTCCGTGCCGTATACGGCCGCACCGCCCGCGAAGACGCTGATGTACGACCTCTGCACACGACTCGTGTCGAATTCCGTGGTGTAGCTGCCCGGCTCCAGGTACGGGAAAGAGTAGACGCCGGTCTTCGCCGCCGATACGACGGTCTTGACGAGGGACCAGCGCACTCCGTCCCACTTGAAAAGATGTACGTCGACGTTAGGTAGACCGCCCCCCTTCGAGGTCAGCACCTTGCCGCTGTAGGTGCCGCCGAGGAGTTTCACCTCAAGAGCCAGGCCTTCAGCACTGGTCCATGGTTTCGCCCCGGCGAGGTCGGAACCGCCGCCCCAATACTGCGTGAAGTTGGAGTTCGACACATTCTTGTTGGTGTCGACTCGGATGGCGTACGGCACGCTGCCGTCGAGGGTGTTGCCGAAGACGTACCGGCCCGCCGATGTGAATAACCCAACAATTTCGGGCTGGGTATCGCCGTAGTTCGCGTCATCGAGCGGGATCGCCGTGACCTTGGCCGTAGAGACGGGCACCTTCGCGGGAGTGAGCACCGTCACGGTCAGCGAGACGGTGTCCGCAGACGCGGCGGGCGTGATGCCGGTGAGCAGCAGAACGGCGGTCAGCACCGCGGACACCCCGAGCGCCCACGTTCGGCGCACCGTCAGCGTATCCCCCACAAAAACACCGCCCCCGCGATCTCCGGTGCGCTCAGTCGCGAGCCCCCGCTGCCGACGATAGCATCGGGGACTTTGCGGGGATAGGCCCCCGTTTTTGCCGGTGGTGGCGCTACGCCTGAGCTGCTGCCTCGCGCGCACCGGCCGCGGAGTGCGCGGCGAGAGCCGCCACCGCCTTGGCGCGAGCCTGCTCGAGGGTGACCCCGAGCAGTTCCGCGCGCACGTCGGCGAGCGCGGCCGGCGTCATCGACAGGGTCGTTGCACCGAGACCGACGAGAACAACTGCGAGCTGCGGGTCGGCTGCGGCTTCACCGCAGATGCCGACCGGCTTGCCGGTGGCCGCACCCGCGTCGCCGAGCAACTTGACGAGGCGCAGCACCGCGGGATGCCACGGGTCCTGGTACGAGGCGACGGTCGACAGCATGCGGTCCGCGGCGAGCGTGTACTGGGTGAGGTCGTTGGTTCCGATGCTCACGAAGTCGCTGAGCTCGGCGACCTGGTCGGCCATGACGGCGAGCGAGGGCACTTCGGCCATCACACCGACGGTGGTGAGTCCGAGCTCCTTGCCGAGCTTCACGAAGAAGTCGGTCTCGTCGGAGTCGGAGACCATCGGTGCCATGACCCAGAGGTCGGCCTCCGTCTCGTTCTGCGAGTTCACGAGAGCGGTGAGCTGGTCGCGCAGGATCTCATCCTTGGCGCGGAGTGCGCGCAGGCCTCGCAGGCCGAGCGCCGGGTTCTCCTCGTGCGCGTCATTGAGGAAGCTGAGGGGTTTGTCGGCACCCGCGTCGAGGGCGCGCACCACAACCTTCTTGCCCGGGAAGTGGCTGAGCAGTTCGGTGTACTGCTTCTGCTGGTCCTCGACGGTCGGAGCTGTCTTGGAGTCGAGGAAGAGGAACTCGGTGCGGAACAGGCCCACACCCTCGGCGCCGAGCGCAACCGCTTCGGCGGCATCCTTCGGGGAGCCGAGGTTGGCGAGCAGGGGGATCTTGGTGCCGTCCGCGAGCGCGCCGTCCGTGATCGGTGCCGTGGCGGCGGCCGCACGCTCGGCGATACGAGCCTGCGCGTCGGCGATGGCGTCAGCCGAGGGGTCGACGTGAACCGTGCCGGACGCGGCATCCGCAATGACGACAGTGCCGTCGGCCAGATCGAGGGCGCCGGCGACGCTGACGAGCGCCGGGATCGACTTCGAGCGGGCGAGGATCGCGGTGTGGCTCGTCGGCCCACCGTCGCGGGTGATGAGACCGAGCACCTTGCTGAGGTCGAGCAGGGCCGTGTCGGCGGGTGCGAGGTCGGGGGCGACGAGGATGAACGGCTCGTCGCTGGTCGGAACTCCGGGGGCCGCGACGCCGCGGAGGTGCGCGATGATGCGCTGCGATACATCGCCGAGGTCGGTTGCGCGTTCGGCCATGTAGCCACCCATGCCGATGAGCATCTCCTGGAACTGCGCGAACGCCTCGAACACGGCACGCTCGCCGGAGGTGCCTGTCTCGATGCGTGCCTTCACGTCATCCGCCAGCATCGGGTCCTGCGCCATCATGGCGGCGGCCTCGAGCACGCCCTGCGCCTCGCCGCCCGCCTTCTCGCCGCGTGCGAGCAGGTCGCCGGCGACTGCGCCGAGCGATGCGGTCACTGTGGCGAACTCCGCCGCCGCGTCACCCGCGTGGGAGGTCTTCTCTGGTTCGGGGAGCGCGTCGGGCATCCGAAGAATCGGGCCTACGGCAACTCCGCGCCCAACACCAACACCGTGCAAATCCATGGATAGTCCTCTCCGTCGAAGTTGCCTCCGGTCAGCCTACCGGCGGCGACTCGTATCCTTGGACGGTGCCCACCGACACCAAGCCTTCTCTGAGCGAGGATGCCACGCCTCCCGTCACCGTCGGTGCCCGCCTGGCCGCTCTCACCGCCCGCGTGCAGAAGCTGCGCCCGGTTCGCGTTTTTATGCGCTACGCGGAGCAGAGGGGTCCGCTCCTCGCCGGCGGTCTTTCCTACCAAGCGATCTTCGCGACGTTCGCCGCCATCTGGGTGTCGTTCTCCGTTGCCGGCTTTGTGATCCAGTCGAATCCCGAGCTGCGTGACGCGATCTTCTCGGTGATCTCGACGGCGGTTCCGGGGCTCATCGACATGGGCGACGGCGAGGGCGCGATCAGCAAGGACCGCCTGCTCGAGGCGGGCATCCTGGGCTGGACGGGCGCGATCGCCCTCGGCGGCCTCCTCCTCACCGCGCTCGGCTGGCTCGCCTCTGGTCGGGATGCCGTGCGCGCCATGTTCCGCATCGGCCCCCAGCAGGCGAACATCTTCCTGCTGAAGCTCAAGGACCTGGGTCTCGCCGTCGCGTTCGGTGCCGCCCTGCTGTTGTCGGCGGCGCTCTCCGTGCTGAGCACGGCGGCGCTCGGCACGGTGCTCGATCTCTTCTCGATCAGCCATGATTCGCTCGGCGGCATCCTCGCGGCTCGTGGCGTCGGCCTGGCCGCAACCCTGCTGCTCGATACCGTTGTGCTCGGGTTGTTCTACCGCTTCGTGTCCGGGATTACGATCCCCTGGCGCCGGCTCGTCGGCGGTTCCCTGATCGGCGCCACAGCGCTCGGCGTGCTCAAGGCCCTCGGATCCACCCTGCTCGGCGGCGCCTCCAGCAACCCCCTGCTGGCTTCCTTCGCCGTGATCATCGGACTCCTGATCTGGTTCAACTTCATCTGCCAGGTGATCCTGCTCGCGGCCGCCTGGATCGCGGTCGGCATGGAGGACCGTGGCATCGTCGCCGACCCCCGGCTCGAGGAGGAGCGCCTCGCCGCGCAGTTCGCCGAAGAGGAGCGGATCCGCGAGCAGGTGCTCAACGAGGTCACGGCCGGACCGCGCAGTTGGCTGTCGCGCGTCTTCCGCCGAGGGCGCTGACTCGCACAACAGCGTCGGCGGTCGAAGTTAGGATTTAGCCCATGGCTACACCCCTCCGCATCGCAACTGTCAACGTCAACGGTGTGCGCGCCGCATACAAGAAGGGCATGGCCGAGTGGCTGGCCGAGCGCAACGTCGATATCCTCGCGCTGCAAGAGGTGCGGGCAACCACTGAGATCCTCGAAGACCTGCTGGGTCCGGAATGGGACATCCTGCACGATGGCGCCACGGCGAAAGGCCGCGCCGGCGTCGCCCTCGCCAGCCGGAACAAAGCGAGCATCCACCGGGTAGCCCTCGGTGCCGACGACTTCGACAGCGCCGGCCGCTGGCTTGAAGCCGACTACGAGGTCGGCAATTCGATCGTCACGGTCGTGAGCACCTACGTGCACTCCGGCGTCGTCGACACTCCCAAGCAGGACGAGAAGTGGAAGTTCCTCGACGCGATGAACGAGCGCCTGCCCGAGCTCGCCGCGCACAACCCGCTCTCCCTGATCGTCGGTGACCTCAACGTCGGCCACCGTGAGATCGACATCAAGAACTGGCGCGGCAACCGCACCAGCGCGGGCTTCCTCCCCCGCGAGCGCGCCTACTTCGATCGGTTCTTCGGACCCGAGGGCGAGACGGTCACCGGCGTCGACGGCTCCACCGGTCCCGGCCACGGCTGGGTCGACGTCGGACGCCAGTGGGCGGGCGAGGTTGACGGACCGTACACCTGGTGGTCCCAGCGCGGACAGGCCTTCGACAACGACTCGGGATGGCGTATCGACTACCACATGGCCACGCCGGCCCTCGCGGCCACCGTCAAGCACTACACCGTCGACAAGGCCAGCGCGTGGGACACCCGCTGGAGCGACCACTCCCCCGTCGTCGTCGACTATCTCGTTGATTGAGTAGGCCGCCCGCGGCCGTATCGAAATCCGGTTCTCTGACAAACTGGAGCAATGACCGTCAAGCCCCGTCTCTTCTCCGGAATGCAGCCCTCCGCCGACTCCCTTCAGATCGGCAACTACATCGGCGCACTCCTGCAGTGGAAGGAGATGCAGCAGACGCACGACGCGGTGTTCTGCGTTGTCGACCTGCACGCGATCACCGTCGCCCAGGACCCGGCCAAACTGCGGGAGGCGACGAGACGAACGGCAGCCCAGTACATCGCCGCGGGCATCGACCCGGAGGCGAGCATCCTCTTCGTGCAGTCGCACGTACAGGCGCACGCGCAACTCGCCTGGGTGCTCAACACGATCACCGGTTTCGGCGAGGCCGGACGCATGATCCAGTTCAAGGACAAGTCGGCCAGCCAGGGCGCTGACAAGACGACCGTTGGGCTGTTCACGTACCCCGTGCTGCAGGCGGCCGACATCCTGCTCTACGACACGAACGTCGTGCCGGTCGGCGAGGACCAGCGCCAGCACATCGAGCTCACCCGCGACCTCGCGAACCGCTTCAACACGCGTTTCGGCGAGACGTTCGTGCTGCCGGAGACGCAGATCCAGAAGGAGACCGCCAAGATCTTCGACCTGCAGGAGCCCGGCAACAAGATGAGCAAGTCGGCCTCGACGGACAAGGGCGTCGTCTGGTTGCTCGAGGACCCGGCGAAGAGCGCCAAGAAGATCATGGGCGCCACGACCGACAGCGACGGCTCGGTGCGCTACGACGCCGCCGAGAAGCCCGGCATCGCCAACCTCCTCACGATGTTCTCGAGCCTCACCGGGCGCGACATCCCGTCGCTCGAGTCCGAGTTCGGCACCGGCGGCTACGGCACGTTCAAGAAGGCCCTGGCCGAGGTCGTCGTCGAGACGTTCACCCCGATCCGCGACCGCGCGCTCGAACTGCTCGACGACCGCGCCGAACTCGACCGCATCCTCGCCGGCAACGCGGACCGCGCGGCCGAGATCGCCGACAGGACGCTCGCAACCGTCTACGACCGCATCGGCTTCCTCCCGCGACGATGAAGACCGTGCTGCGCACCGACCGTCTGGCGCTCGGCCCCGTGACGATCGCCGACACGGACCGGGTCTTCGAGTACTGCCAGGACGCCGAGCTGCAGGCCTGCGTGCCTGTGCCCGCGCCCTACAAACGCAGCGACGCCGAGCACTTCACCGGCACCTATGCGACGGATGCCGCGACCTCGACGAAATTCTCGCTCTGGGCCATCCGGCTCACCGGGGGTCCGGCGCCGCAGGCCGGCCCGCGCCCTCTCGTCGGCGTCATCGAGCTGCGCTTTGAGCCGCTCGGCTCCGCGGAGGTCGGGTTCTGGCTCGGCGCCGAACACCGCGGGAAGGGGATGATGACCGAAGCCCTGCGCACGGTCGCCGACTTCGCGTTCGATCGCGAGGGTCTCGCCCTCACCCGCCTGCACTGGCAGTGCGTAGTGGGCAACACGGCGTCCGCGATCGTCGCGCAACGCAACGGCTTCCAGTTCGAGGGGGTGACCCGTGGCGGCCTCCCCCACCGCGACACTCGCCTCGACGCGTGGACCGCAACCCTGCTTCGGGATGACGCCCGCGAGCCCGCGCCCGGCTGGCCGCTGTGATCCCGTTCGCCCTGCGCGCGGGCGAGCTGCTGCTCGACTCCCCGACCCGCGACGACGTCGAGGCGATCACCGGTTATTGCTCCGAGCCACTGTTCGAG
This sequence comes from Glaciihabitans arcticus, assembly GCF_004310685.1. NCBI lineage: Bacteria > Bacillati > Actinomycetota > Actinomycetes > Micrococcales > Microbacteriaceae > Glaciihabitans > Glaciihabitans arcticus. The sequence goes on from NZ_SISG01000002.1 coordinate 26,091, forward strand.
CGGTTCATGACTACACCCTGGCCGTACACGCGGGCTCACGCCGAGCGCTTCGTCGACCGGATCGTGCCCGATGGCTGGGCGAGCGGTCGTGAACTGACCTGGGCGATCCGCGAAGGAGACGGCGGACCGCTGCTGGGTGCGATCTGCCTGCGCGATCGTGGACCGGAAGCCGCCGACCTCGGTTTCTGGCTGGGCGCACCGCACCGCGGTCGCGGCCTCATGAAGGCCGCGGTCACCGCCGTCTCACGCTGGGCACTCGACCTGGGCGGCTGGCAGCGTGTGCTGTGGGAGACGCAGCTCGGCAATGTCGCCTCGGCATCCGTCGCCCGCGCTGCCGGCTTCCGCTTCCTCGGCGAGGACCCCTCGCACGTACCCGGGCGTCATGGTGAGCCGGTGCCGTCCTGGCACGGCGAGCTCGGTGCCGCCGACAGCTCCAGCCCGAAGACGGGCTGGCCGCTGTGACGATCGCCGTGGTGCTGTTCGACCTCGATGACACCCTGTTCGCGCACCGGGCCTCGGTCGCCCGCGGGATCATGGCTCACCTCGGCACGATCGGCGGCTTCGAGGGGGCGGACGAGGCGGCTATCGTCGCCCAGTGGCACAGCCTCGAGGAGCTGCACTACCACCGCTACCTCGCCGGCGAGCTCGACTTCGAGGGGCAGCGCAGCGCCCGCGCCCGGGACTTCGGTCTCGCACACTCACTCGAGATCCCCGATCCGGGTCTCTGGTTCAACACCTACTTCGAGCGCTACCGCGAGGCGTGGCACCTGCACGACGACACCCTCCCCCTGCTCGACGCCCTGGGTGCCTATCGGCTGGGCATCATCACCAACGGCGAGCCGGACTTCCAGCAGCGCAAGCTCGTGCAGGTCGGCATCGCGGACCGCTTCGAGAAGGTGATCGCATCCGGTGCCCTCGGCATCACGAAACCGGATGCACGCATTTTCGCCCACGCCGCCGCCGAGTTCGGGGTTCCTCTCGACGCTGCCGCCTACATCGGCGACCGGTTCGAGACGGATGCCCTCGGTGCCGCGAACGCGGGCATGCTCGGAATCTGGCTCGACCGTACTCACAGCGCGAGCGCCGCACAGCTCGCGACGGCCGACGAGGCGGGAGTGCGGGTCATCCACTCACTGGCCGAGGTGCCGGCCGCGCTTTAACGGGAAAACTCCCCGGCGGCCGAAGCCGCCGAGGAGTGTCCCGGGAACGCTGTTAGTTCACGTCGTCGTCGACCCAGTCGAACGTCTTCGTGACGGCCTTCTTCCAGTTGCGCAGCAGGCGCTCGCGCTCGGCGTCGTCCATGTTCGGCGTCCAGCGGCTGTCCTCCTGCCAGTTCTTGCGCAGGTCGTCGAGGTCGCTCCAGAAGCCGACCGCGAGGCCGGCGGCGTAGGCGGCACCGAGTGCCGTCGTCTCCGCGACCACGGGGCGGACCACCGGAACTCCGAGGATGTCGGCCTGGAACTGCATCAGGAAGTTGTTGGCGATCATGCCGCCGTCGACCTTGAGCTCCGTCAGCGGAACACCCGAGTCCGCGTTGACCGCATCCAGAACCTCACGGGTCTGGTACGCCGTCGCCTCGAGAGCGGCACGGACAATGTGCGCCTTGTTGACGTAGCGGGTCAGGCCCACGAGCGCGCCACGGGCGTCCGAACGCCAGTACGGCGCGAAGAGTCCGGAGAACGCGGGAACGAAGTACGCCCCACCGTTGTCGTCGACCGAGGTAGCGAGCGCTTCGGTCTCCGACGCGTTGGTGATGATCCCGAGGTTGTCACGCAACCACTGGATCAGCGACCCGGTCACGGCGATCGAACCTTCGAGCGCGTAGTGCGCCGGTGCGTCACCCAGCTTGTAGCCGAGCGTGGTGAGCAGTCCGTTCTTCGAGTGCACGATCTCGGTGTCCGTGTTGAAGATCAGGAAGTTACCGGTGCCGTAGGTGTTCTTCGCCTCGCCCTGGTCGAACGCGGCCTGGCCGAAGGTTGCGGCCTGCTGGTCACCCAGGATTCCGGCGATCGGGGTGTCGCGCAGCAGGCTCTGCGGGCTGGCGACGCCGTAGACCTCGGAGGAGGACTTGATCTCAGGAAGCATCGACTTCGGAACGTCGAAGGCGGCGAGGATGTCGTCGTCCCACTGCAGCGTCTCGAGGTCCATGAACATCGTGCGGCTGGCGTTGGTGACGTCGGTGACGTGCACTCCACCTTCCACGCCACCGGTCAGGTTCCACAGAACCCAGGTGTCGGTGGTGCCGAAGATCAGGTCGCCCGAGTCGGCCTTGGCGCGGGCGCCTTCGACGTTCTCGAGGATCCAGACGATCTTGGTGCCGGAGAAGTAGGTTGCGAGCGGCAGACCGACCTGGGGCTTGAAACGCTCGACACCTCCGTCGGCGGCGAGACGGTCGACGATCGACTGCGTGCGGGTGTCCTGCCAGACGATGGCGTTGTAGATCGCCTCGCCCGTCGTCTTGTCCCAGACAACAGCGGTCTCGCGCTGGTTGGTGATGCCCACGGCTTCGATGTCGTGGCGCGTCAGGTTCGCCTTGGACAGCGCCTGGCCGATGGCCTCACGCGTGTTGTCCCAGATCTCCTTCGGGTTGTGCTCGACCCAGCCCGCTTTGGGGAAGATCTGCTCGTGCTCCAGCTGGCCGGTCGAGATGATCGATCCGGACTTGTCGAAGATGATCGCCCGGCTGCTCGTGGTGCCCTGGTCGATTGCGAGGATGTAGTTAGCCATTGCTTAGTCCTTTGTGATTTCGGGTTCGGCGCGGGTCAGCCGACGAGCGGCAGGAGCGGGATCGATGCCCAGCCGGCGAGAAGTCCGCCGATGATGGGACCGACGACCGGGATCCATGAGTAGGACCAGTCCGAGGAACCCTTGCCCTTGATCGGCAGCAGCGCGTGAGCAATACGCGGGCCGAGGTCACGGGCGGGGTTGATGGCGTAGCCGGTGGGTCCACCAAGCGATGCGCCGATGGCGATAACGAGGATCGCGACGGGAAGCGCGCCGAGGGCCGCGAGGCCCCCGCCGTCTCCTGCGCGACCGAAACCGATCACGACGAAGACCAGAACGAAGGTTCCGATGACCTCGGTGACGAGGTTCCAGCCGTAGGAGCGGATGGCGGGTCCGGTCGAGAAGACGCCCAGCTTGTTGGCCGGGTCGGGCTCGTCGTCGAAGTGCTGCTTGTAGGCGAGCCAGCAGAAGGCGGCACCGATCATGGCACCGACGAGCTGGGCGAGGATGTAGACCAGCACCGAGGTGATATTGACGGGAACCCCTGAGCCGAACTCCTCAGCGCCCGACGCGACAAGACCGAGGGTCACTGCCGGGTTGAGGTGGGCACCCGAGTTGTAGGACACGATGACACCGCTGAAGACTGCGAAGCCCCAACCGATGTTGACCAGGAGGAAACCACCGTTGAAGCCCTTCGTCTTTGCGAGGGCGACGTTGGCGACAACACCACAGCCGAGAAGAACGAGGAGGGCAGTACCCACCAGCTCCGATACGAATACAACACCTAAATTGTCCACGTTGACCTTCCGATTTGAGATGTCGAGTGAGGCTGCCTCACGGCTGCCTCACGGCGTTATCTAAAGTTACCCCCCGAGCGAGGGGCAATGTTCCGCACATTCGTGCGAAGTTGTTTAATTCCTGTGAGTGGATGCCCCATGACGGGCGTCCAGCCCGGCGATCTCGACCCCGTGCACCTCGGCCAGTTCGGCTGCCGCCGCCGTGATCTCCGCGTCGCGGGTCTCGTCGCTCCAGTGGAGGGCGTCAGCCGTGACATCCGCCAGCTCGGTCAGCAGAGCGGCCGTTATGCCGCCGCGGAAGGCGAGGTGGGTGCGGCGCAGCAGCAGGTCGATGAGGTGCACGACGGCCTCGGACCGCACGAGGTAGTCGATCTCGGTTGTCGAGTACTCGACGTTGTGGACGAGCGGCGCATCGCCGTGGTCGACCAGGTAGTCGATGACCTCGGTCGCACGGGTGCCGTAGCGGGCGAGCAGCTGCGCAGCCCGCTCGGTGCCGACCTCGTCGCCGTGGCTGACGACCCAGACCTGGCGGGCGTCGTCGGTCTTCGGGAAGCCGCGACCGCCGCCGATGGGCAGGTCGACCGTGGAGACGGTGCGTTCGATACCGAGGGCCTCGAGCACCTCGCCGCCGAGGTGTTCGGCGAGCGCGCGGAACGTCGTCCACTTGCCGCCGACGAGGCTGAACTGGGTGCCGGCACGACCGATGAGCGGGCGCTGCTCGATGCGGTAGTCGCGGGAGACGAAGCCGGGGGCCTCGTCGTCGTGGCGGGGCAGCGGACGCACTCCGGAGAAGCGGAACACGATGTCAGAGGCGTCGACCTTCACGTCGGGGAAGACGTGGTGCACGAGTTCGAAGAAGTACTCGACCTCGGCCTCGGTGATGCGGATCGGCTCGCGCATGTCGTGCTCGAGGTCGGTGGTACCGACGAGCACGCGGTCGCCGAGCGGGTAGATCAGCACGATGCGGCCGTCGTCGTGCTCGAAGAAGATCTCGCGTCCACCGGTCGCGGCCAGCAGTTCGGGACTGTCGAGCACGATGTGCGAGCCCTTGGTGCCACCCATGAACGCCGTGGACTCGCCGAGCGCGTCGTTGGTGAGGTCTGTCCACGGTCCGGAGGTGTTCACCACGACGTCTGCCGCGAAGTTGAACTCCTTGCCGGTGCGGTGGTCGCGCAGCCGCACGCCGTTCTCGTCCATGCCGATCGCCTCGACGTAGTTGGCTGCGCGCGAGGTGGCCGCGGCGCGCAGTCCGTCGGAGAGCACGTCTAGCGCAAGACGCTCGGGATCGATCATGGATGCGTCGTAGTAGGTGGCGGTGTACTTGAGATCCGGGTTGAGGCGGGGCAGTGCCTCGAGGGACTTCTTCGCTCCGTGGAACTCGTGGCGGGGAACCGATCCGCCGTCGCGGGAGAAAGAATCGTAGAGCGAGAGTCCGACCTTGATGAGCAGGGCGCCGCGTTCCTTGGGTGCGCCAGCCTTGTGCGTGAGGAAGCGCAACGGCGCCGACGTGATGCCGGAGAAGGTGGAGAAGATCGGAACCGTGGTCTGCAGCGGCTTGACGTAGTGGGGCGCGAGGCGGAGGAGCCCGTTGCGTTCCTGCACGGATTCCCGCACCAGGCGGAACTCGCCGTTCTCGAGGTAACGGATGCCGCCGTGGATCATGTGCGAGGAGGCGGACGAGGCACCGGACACGAAGTCACCGCGGTCGATGATCGTGACATCCACACCCTGCAGCGCGAGATCGCGGAACGTGGCTATGCCGTTGATACCGGCTCCGATGATGAGCACCTGCGCCTTCGGGCGCTCGCTCAGGCTGGCGGGGAAATCAACGGCTGGGTACTGCACGGTGCGCTCGCTTTCGTCGCGTGCTTGCGTGGGGGCAAGCTCTCTGGTTACAGTCCTATCACCCCTGGCCGCACCGATCAGGCCAAATGAACAAACGTGCAGGAGACCCCATGGTCCCGGATTTCGAGACACCCGGCGATGAGCGCACCGCCGTCGCACTGCGGGCCGCGCATCTCTATTACATCCAGGATCTGACGATGGAGGCGATCGCGGGCGAACTCTTCACCTCCCGTTCATCGGTCTCGCGCCTGCTCAGCTATGCGCGGGCGACCGGGCTCGTCGACATCCAGATCCGCTCGCCGCTCGACGCCGCGAGCCGCATCGCAGGCGAGCTCAGCGACAGGTTCCGCATCACGGCGCACGTGGTTCCGGTGGCCGGCCAGGCGAGCGATCTCGACCGGCTCGAGCGGGTCGCGCTCTCGGCTGCCCGCACCCTTGGCGAGTTCTTCGACTCGAACATGACCATGGGCATCGCGTGGGGCTCCACCCTCAACGCGGTCAGCCGCTACGTGACACCGAAGCCCACCCACAACTCGCACATCGTGCAGCTCAACGGCGCAGGCAATCTGCGTACGAGCGGCGTCGACTATGCGAGCCAGATTCTCGGCCGATTCGGCGAGGCGTTCAGCGCGCGCGTGCACCAACTGCCCGTGCCGGCGTTCTTCGACGACCCCGACACGAAGCGCGCCTATTGGAAGGAGCGCAGCATCGGGCGCATCCTCGAAATGCAGGCCAGCATGGATGTCGCGCTCTTCGGCCTGGGAACACCCTTCTCCGAGGTGCCGAGCCATGTCTACGCGGGTGGCTACCTCGACGATGACGACTACGCCCTGCTCGCGGAATCCCATGTCGTCGGCGATGTGGCGACGGTGTTCTTCCGGGCCGACGGCACGGTGAACGACATCGCCCTCAACCAGCGCACCACCGGCCCCGACTTCGCCGTGCTGCGCCGCACCCCCCGCCGCATCTGCGTGGTGTCGGGGCTCTCCAAGGTCGAGGGACTGCGCGGGGCGCTCGCTGCCGGGCTCATCACCGACCTGTTCCTCGACGACAGCACCGCCCAGACCCTGTTGGAGTCACAAGGCTGACTGTTACGTGGGGAATATCCGCGCCGGTATCGCGTTGGATACACTCGTACAAGCAAAAGAACGTGCTCCGGGGTCGGTGAAAGTCCGAACCGGCGGTTATAGTCCGCGACCCGCGTCGAGTGAGAACTCGAAACGGTTGAGCTGGTGGAATTCCAGCACCGACGGTAATGAGACCGCAAGGTCTCTCAGTCCGGATGAGAGGAAGCACGCGGGCTCGACATCGAGCCCGGAAGGTTCGACGACCGTCGACCCTTGCCCGGAGTTCCGTCTTTCGAGAAGACCAGGAACCCGATGACCACCGCCGAGAGCCTCATGCGCCACGCGCTGTCTCTTGCTGCGCACGGTCCCGCTTTTGGCGTGAACCCGCAGGTCGGCTGCGTGCTCGTGAACGCCGCGGGTGAGATCGTCGCCGAGGGCTGGCACCGCGGCGCCGGCACCCCGCACGCCGAGGTCGACGCCCTGTCCAAGATCCCGGATGCCACGGGCCTCACCGCCTACGTCACCCTCGAGCCCTGCAACCACACCGGTCGCACGGGTCCGTGCAGCGTCGCGCTCCACGCGGCAGGGGTCTCGCGCGTGCTGTACTCCGTGTCCGACCCGGGCGACGCGTCGAGCGGTGGCGCCGCCTACCTGCGCTCGCAGGGGGTTTCCGTCGAGGCCGGGCTGCTCGCCGATGAGGTGAGCGAGTTCATCCACCCGTGGCTCACCGCCGCACGTCTCGGCCGCCCCTTCGTCACCGTCAAGTGGGCGTCGAGCCTCGACGGTCGTGCCGCGGCCGACGACGGCACCAGCCAGTGGATCACCGGTACGGCCGCGCGCCAGCGGGTGCACGAGCAGAGATCCCGCGCGGACGCCATCGTTGTGGGCACCGGAACCGTCATCGCCGACGATCCTTCTCTCACCGCGCGCGGTGACGGCGGGGAGTTGATGGAGCACCAGCCCATCCCCGTAGTGATCGGTGAACGCGGCCTGCCCGAGGGCTCGAAGCTCTCGCGAGACCCGCGCGGCGTGATAGTCACCGGGAGCCGCGACCTGGCCGGCATTCTCTCCGAACTGTGGGATCGGGACATCCGGCGCATCTTTGTCGAAGGCGGACCCACGCTGGCCAGTGCGTTCATCGCGGCCGGTCTCGTCGACGAGTATCTCGTCTACCTCGCGCCCGTCGTGATCGGCGGATCGAAGACCGCGACCACCGATGTCGGCGTCGCCACCATGTCCGACCTCGGTCGGCTCACCATCACGTCCGTCGAGCGCCTCGGGGAAGACCTCCTCGTTGTGGCTCGACCCATTGGAGAATGACCATGTTCACCGGAATCATCGAAGAGCTCGGCCTCGTGACCGACTGGCAGCAGGGCGAGGATGCCGCGCGCATCACCGTGCGCGCACCGCTCGCCGTGTCCGACGCGAAACACGGGGACTCGATCTCCGTCGGCGGCGTCTGCCTGACCGTCGTGGACCAGGGCGACGACTGGTTCACCGCCGACGTTATGGCGATGACCATCGCGACCAGCACCCTATCCCCCGCCGCGCTCGAACAGCGCGTCAACATCGAGCGCGCCGCCCAGGTCGGCGACCGCCTCGGCGGCCACATCGTGCAGGGCCACATCGACGGCACCTCGACGGTGCTCTCGATCGAACCCGGCAGCGTCTGGCGCGTGCTGCGCTTCTCGCTGAACGCGGAACTCGCGCCCCTCGTGGCCCGCAAGGGATCCATCGCCGTCGACGGCGTCTCGCTCACCGTGAGTGCGGTCGGCCGTGACTGGTTCGAAGTTTCACTGATCCCCGAGACCCTCGAAGTCACCACCCTCGGCAGCCTCGACGTCGGCCGGTCGGTCAACATCGAGACCGACATCCTCGCGCGTCACGTGGCGCGTTTGAACGAAATGAGCAGCCTGTGAGTCTCGCCACCGTCCCCACAGCCCTCGACGCACTGCGCGCGGGCAAGCCGATCATCGTCGTCGACGACGAGAGCCGCGAGAACGAGGGCGACGTCATCATCGCCGCCCAGTACGCCAGCCAGGAGTGGATGGCGTGGATGGTGCGCAACACCTCCGGCTTCATCTGCGCGCCGATGACCCACGAGATCGCCGACCGCCTCGAGCTGCCCGTGATGGTGCTCAACAACGAAGACGCTCGCGGCACGAACTACACGGTGAGCGTCGACGCGGCAACCGGAGTCACCACCGGCATCAGTGCAAGCGACCGGGCTCACACCCTGCGCGTGCTCGCCGACATCGACTCCGAGCCCACCGACCTGCACCGCCCCGGGCACATCATGCCCCTGCGCGCCGTCGAGGGTGGCGTTCGCGCCCGCGCCGGACACACCGAGGCGACCATCGACCTCCTCAAGCTCGCCGGGCTGATCCCCGTCGGCGCGATCTCGGAGATCGTCGGCGACGACGGCGAGATGATGCGCCTGCCCGGACTGATCGCCCTCGGCGAGCGGGAGAACGTTCCGGTCATCACCATCGAGGAGCTCATCGAGTTCCTGCAGGAGACCCACTGCGACACGGATGTGCCCGTCGCCGTCGAGATCCCCGAGACCTCGCGCGTCATTTTCGAGGTCGAGACGAACGTGCCCACCGAGCACGGCACCTTCCGCATCCGCGCCTACCGGGATCGCATGACCGGCGCCGACCACCTGGCCGTCATCCACGGCAACCCGACCAACGGCACCCTGGTGCGCGTGCACTCGGAATGCCTGACCGGCGAGGTACTCGGCTCGCTCAAGTGCGAGTGCGGCCCGCAGCTCGACGCGGCGCTCGAGCAGATCGAGGCCGAGGGCGGAGTCGTCATCTACATGCGCGGCCACGAAGGTCGCGGCATCGGACTCATCAACAAGCTGAAGGCCTACCGCCTGCAGGAGGACGGACTCGACACCCTCGAGGCCAACATCCAGCTCGGCTTCCCCGCCGATGGACGCGACTACGGGGCCGCGGTGGCCATCCTCGACGACCTCGGAATCTCCGAAGTACGGGTCATCACCAACAACCCCGACAAGCTGAAGCAGCTGGGCGACCGCGGCATCACCGTGCTCGAGCAGGTGCCGCTCGTCGTCGGCGTCGGAACCTTCAACGAGGGTTACCTCGAAGCCAAGCGCGACCTCATGGGGCACATTCTCCCCGACACCCAAACCCTCGACGAGGCAGTCTTGTCGAACCAGAGAGGAAGTGTCGCATGAGCGGCGCAGGAGCACCTGAAATCACCGTCGACGGCACCGGCCTCAAGGTCACCATCGTGGCCGGCCAGTGGCACACCGAGATCTCGGAGGGACTGCTCGCGGGTGCGCACCGTGTGCTCGACGCGTCCGGTGCCGTGATCACCGAGGTGCGCGTGCCCGGCAGCTTCGAACTGCCGGTCGTGGCGAAGGCCGCGCTCGACGCGGGCGCCGACGCCGTGGTTGCGCTCGGCGTCATCATCCGGGGCGGCACGCCGCACTTCGAGTTCGTGTCGGATGCCGCGACCTCGGGCCTGACTCAGGTCGCCATCGTCACCGGCAAACCCGTTGGCTTCGGCGTGCTCACCCTCGAGGACGAGCAGCAGGGTATCGACCGCGCCGGGCTCCCCGGCTCGAAGGAAGACAAGGGGGCCGAGGCCGCCGAGGCCGCCCTCGCGACCGCCGTGCTGCTGCGGGAGATCCGTTCGGCGTAGCCCGTTACGCTGGGGACATGTCGAAGCTCAGCGTGAACCCCGGCCGCATCATCACCTTTATCGCCGCGGTTCTCGCCGTGGTGCTTGCCGGAGGATTCGTCTTTGTACAGTTCGTGCAGCCCACGCTGTAGCGTCGTCGGCACGATCTAGGCAACAGGCGTAGGGTTGTTGGGCCGTCACAAGCGGCCCTTTCCCCCGAGCGCCGCTGACACGTGCGGCACCCGACGGATTCCCGACGCATCACTTGGGACCGTCACATCCCGCACGCAAATTCTTCGGAGCACCTCTTTATGTCTGCTGATTCAGCGACCACAGCCCTCGCCAAACCGGTCAACCCGCGCTCGCGCGTCATTCTCGCGAGCCTGATCGGAACGTCGATCGAGTTCTACGACTTCTACGTCTACGCGACGGCGGCGGTGCTGGTCTTCCCGATCCTGTTCTTCCCGAGCGACAACGCGGTGGCCTCTCAGCTCGCCTCGTTCGCGGCCTTCGGTGTCGCGTTCGTCGCGCGCCCCATCGGCTCGATCCTGTTCGGGCACTTCGGCGACCGCATCGGCCGCAAGGGCACCCTCGTCGCCTCGCTGCTGACGATGGGCATCGCGACCTTCATCATCGGCATCCTGCCCACGGCGCTCACCCCCGGCTGGACGGTGCTCGCACCCGCCCTGCTCGTGCTCATGCGCTTCGCGCAGGGCGTCGGCCTCGGCGGCGAGTGGAGCGGGGCCGCCCTGCTGGCGACCGAGAACGCCCCACCCGGACGCCGCGCGATCTACGGCACATTCCCGCAGCTGGGCGCGCCCATCGGCTTCATCATCGCAAACGGCGTCTTCCTGCTGCTGTCGCTGAACCTTGCACCCGAAGCGTTCCTCGACTGGGGCTGGCGTGTGCCGTTCATCGCCTCGGCCGTGCTCGTGATCATCGGACTCTACGTGCGCCTCAAGCTCGTCGAGACGCCCGCCTTCACCAAGGTGGTCGAGCGCGGCGAGGTCGCCAAGCTGCCGCTCGCGCGCGTCTTCAAGACGAGCTGGCGTCCGCTGATCCTGGGCACGTTCATCATGCTCGCGACCTACGTGCTGTTCTACCTGATGACCGCGTTCACGCTCAGCTACGGCACCACCGCGAGCTCGCTCGACGCGGCAAAGGCTGCAGCCGAAGCCAAGGGCACACCGCTCACCGATGCAGCGATCGCTGCGTTCGTTCCCGGTCTCGGCTACTCGCGCAACGACTTCCTCATCATGCTCATCATCGGCTGCGTGTTCTTCGGAATCTTCACCCTCGTCGCTGGCCCGCTGGCCGAGAAGTACGGACGCCGCAAGACGCTCATCGTCACGACGATCGGCATCATCGTGTTCGGCGGGCTGTTCGTTCCGCTGTTCGCCGCGGGAACCCCCGGCGTGCTCGGCCTGCTCATCCTCGGCTTCACGCTCATGGGTCTCACCTTCGGCCCGATGGGCTCGGTGCTGCCCGAACTTTTCCCGACCAACGTGCGGTACACGGGCAGCGCGATCAGCTACAACGTCGCGAGCATCCTCGGTGCCGCAATGGCCCCGGCGATCGCCCTCGCGCTGCTCGCCTTCGCCGGCGGCAGCCCCGTGCTCGTCGGTCTCTACCTGAGTGCCGCCGCGCTGATCACCCTCGTTGCGCTGTACATCAGCAAGGAGACGCGCGACATGGACTACGAGCTGTAGGACTCTCGCTCACGAAAGGGCTCGGGCTTCGGCTCGGGCCCCTTTCTGTTTAAGGTGCCGCCGCATCCCGAACCGCACTCGACTCACGGATTTCGGACACAGTCGCGGGTTTCGGCGCGCGAGTTGGTCCGAAAACCGTGAGTTGACGAGCAGGCGACAAGAGAGACGAGACTCGGGATCCCGCGACGCCCGGTCAGTCGAGGAACAGGGCCTTGAGGCGCTTCGTCGTGAACACCAGTCCGATGGCGATCATCACGACGTAGTAGAGCACGTGTCCCCACATGGCGTCGCTGAGGGCACCCGTGGTGAGACCGCGCACGAGCTCGACCCCGTGCCAGAGCGGAAGGGCCTGCACGACCCACTGGATCGCGACCGGATACACCGTGATCGGGTAGAACGTCGCCGAGAACATGAACATCGGCAGCATGACGAAGGCGATCCAGTCCATCTGCTGGAACGTCTTCATATACGAGGTGATCGCCATGCCGAGGCTCGCGAAACCGAAGGCGATGAGCAGCACCGCGGGGAGGGCGAGCAGGGCGGTCCACGCGAGGTTCAGCCCGAGCGCCTGCATCACGATCATGAACCCCACCGCGTACATGGCGCCGCGGAGGAGAGCGAGCAGGATCTCACCGAACGCGACATCCAGCGGCCCCAGAGAAGTCGAGAGCATGCCCTGGTAGAGCTTCGAGTAGTTCATCTTGAAGAAGACGTTCCAGGTGGAGTCGTACACGGCACCGTTCATCGCCGAGACGGCGAGCAGTGCGGGCGCGATGAACGCGGCGTATGGAACCTCCTGCCCGGTGGTCGTGGCGACCGTTCCGACGAGGGCGCCGAGTCCGAGGCCCATCGACAACAGGTAGAAGATCGGTTCGAAGAAACCCGACAGCACCACGAGATAGTTGGTGCTGCGGGTCGCGAGCAGGCCGCGGCTGATGACCGACCGCGCGTTGCCCGCGTAGAGCGACCCGAGCACACCACGGCGGGTGGCGGGCGGCACGAAGGTGGGGGCGAGCTGCGTGGTCACTTGTTCAGCCTCTTCGAGATGACGCGCTGGGTGAGCATCCAGCCGAGCACGCTGAGTCCGACGAGATAGACGACGTGCACGGCGGTGAGCCAGGCCGGCTCGGGGTAGCCGTAGCTCAGCACCCGTCCGAGCTCTGTGCCGTGCCAGAGCGGGGAGATCCAGCCGATCCACTGCAGGAACCACGGCAGCGAGGCGAGCGGGAAGAAGGTCCCCGAGAACAGGAACATCGGCGTGATGCCGAAGCGCATGATCATGGCCATCTGGCCCTTGTCTTCTTCGATGCCCGCCGTGTACATCGAGATGATGACCGAGATCGCGAGCCCCGTGAGCGTTGCGGTGAGGATGCCCAGCACACCCAGCGAGGACGGCACAGCTCCGAACAGCACCATGACCACGAAGTAGATCGCGGTGGTGGGCAGGATGCGCCCGACGATCGAGATGATCATGCCGTTGGCGATCTGGTTGCCCGAGATGGGGGCGGCATTCATGGCGAAGAAGATCGGGTTCCACTTGAACCCCATCATGTACGGGTAGGTGGATTCTTCGGCGGCGACCGTCACGGCTGCAGTAGCGAGCAGCGCGGGTGCGACGAAGGCAAGGTAGCTGATCGTGCCGGAGCCGTTCGGAATGCCCTGCGGCACCAGCGCGGCGAGCCCCACCCCGAGCGCGAACAGGTAGACCAGCGGATTGCCGATGCTCGTCGCGAGAATGGTCTGGTAGTAGGCGCGCATGCCGCGGAAGCGGTGCTCGGCGATGTACCACGATCCCCAGCGGCGCGGCTTGATGCCGCCGGCGAGGGCGCGATCGGCGTACTCGGCGGTTGTGGCCTCGGTCGACAGCGTCATTCGATCAGCGTCCGGCCGGTGAGTCGCAGGAAGACGTCTTCGAGGCTCGAGCGTCGCACAAGCGAGGTGATCGGCTCGAGGCCCGCGTCGGTGAGCTTGGTGAGTTCGGCCTCGCCGTTCGGGCTGTAGATGAGGATGCGGTCGGGCAGCACCTCGACCCGGTCGCCCGCGTTCTTGATCTGCTCGGCCACGATCGCGTTGCGGTCCGAGCCGAAGCGCACCTCGAGCACCTCGCGGCTCGAGTGGTCGCGGATCAGCGAGGCGGGCGAGCCCTCGGCCATGATCGTGCCCTTGTCGACCACAACGAGGCGGTCACAGAGCTGCTCAGCCTCGTCCATGTAGTGGGTGGTGAGCACGAGCGTGGTGCCCTGCTCTTTGAGGCGGAACAGGCGGTCCCAGAGGATGTGCCTGGCCTGGGGATCGAGGCCGGTCGTCGGCTCGTCGAGCAGGAGGATGCGCGGGTCGTTGACGAGGGCGCGGGCGATGGTCAGGCGCCGCTTCATCCCGCCGGAAAGATCGTCGACCTTCGCCTTCGAACGATCGGAGAGCTGGGCGAACTCCAGCAGCTCATCGGCCTTCTTCGCGATCACGGCACGCGGGATGCCGAAGTAGCGGCCGTAGACGATGAGGTTGTCGCGCACGCGCAGTTCCTGGTCGAGGTTGTCGGCCTGTGGAACGACGCCCAGCTGCGAGCGGATCTCGGGGCCGTGGTCGTTCGGGTCGAGGCCCAGAATCGACAACCCGCCGCTCGTGCGGGTGGAGACCGCACCGACCATGCGCATGGTCGTGGACTTGCCCGCGCCGTTCGGTCCGAGCAGCCCGAACGACTCCCCGGGCGCGACCTCGAAGGAGATGCCGTCGACGGCGGCGAACTCCTTGTACTTCTTGGTCAGGTCTGTAGCGGTGATGACGGGGGCTGGCACAGTAGTCGAGCCTAGACGCATCCACCGTCACCCAAAAGAGCAGGCGAAACCCCCTGTCGACACGGGATGACCCGGGTCTAAGCTGGGCGCGCCCGCTCGAGATCGGGCAGCTCGCGCCCCGATTGGACACCCGTTGACAGCACCACGCAGCTTTATCGTCACCCTTGTTCTCCCCCTCGCGCTGCTGGCCGGATGCGCACCCGAGCCGCCGCCGATTCCGCTGCCGCTGCCCGTGGAGGGGGAGCCGACGCCGACCGCGGAGGCCGACCCGCTCCCCGACGACGCGATGCTGCTGGTGACCGCCGTCGCCACCGCGACCAATGGCGCCCAGCTCGACCTGCGCGCCGTGGTGCGCGAACCGCAGGGCTGGAACCTGCCGGCCGCGAAGCCGGGCCTCGATCGCCTGCTCGAGTGGTGCGACGGCGAGCTCGACCAGGCGTCGATCGAGGCAGGTAACTTCACGGTGGTCCCCGTCGAGTATTCGGCCACTGCAGTCGGGGACACGGCGTGGCCCAACGGCGAGACGATCTGGCTGCATCCCGAACCGGGGCGGGCCGTGCTCGCGGCGACCGGGGCGATCAAGCAGGTCGAGGTCGTCGATGAATCTCAACCCGGCGACTACGTTCCACACTGCCTGCAGAACGCGACAATGCCGGGAGCGGGCGAGGGCACCGTCTACCTCGGGTTCGAGGGGGACACCGGCGGCAACGAGGACTATGCGATCGGGCACGCCTGGGCGAGCGTGTCCCACGGTTTCTCCAACACCCAGGTCGAAGCCGCCGCGAACATCGACTTCTCCGAGTGCACGGCGAAGATCCTCCCGGCGGGCACCGAATGGGGCGCACCCGGCCTCGGCTGGGCGGAGGACTTCGTGGACTACCGCTGCACCGTGGGCGGCCCGCTTTAAAATGTCAACCCCGGTTGACACTCCGCTAGATGTCAACTACGGTTGACAGCATGTCCTCACCCCTTCACACCCTCGCAGGCGAGTCCGACAGCGAGGATCCGCTCGCCGCCCTTCGCGCCGTCGCGGCCATGCATCTCGAGCTGATCCGGCACGAAGCTGCACTCGTACGCAAGGCCCGCAACCTCGGTTTCGGCTGGCAGATGATCGCCACCGCCCTCGGAGTGAGCCGCCAGGCCGTGCACAAGAAGTACGGCAAACGCTGATGGAACGCCCTCAGCGAAATACTCTCGATGGAGTAGTCGTTCGGCGCCCGCGCGCCCGCGCGACGGTTACCGTTGGAGCATGAGTTCCGACACGTCCGCACGCCCCCGTTCCCGATTCGGTCGCCCCGTGGACGACGGACCGCGCGCGAGCTTCAAGCAGCTGCTCCCGTACCTGCTCGAGCACAAGCGGGTGCTCGGCGTTGTGGTGCTGCTGAGCGCGATCGGCGCCGGCGCATCCCTCGCCCAGCCGGCGCTCGTCGGACAGGTGATCAGCAAGGTCGAGGCCGGCGAGAGCCTCTCGATGATCGTCTGGCTTCTGGTCGCGCTCGTTGTGGTCTCCGCCCTGATCAGCGGCTTCCAGCACTACCTCCTGCAGCGCACCGGAACCAGCGTTGTGCTGTCCGCTCGTCGACAGCTGGTGCGCCGGATGCTCCGGCTCCCGATCCAGGAATTCGACGTTCGCCGCACCGGTGACCTCGTCTCCCGGGTCGGCTCGGACACGACCCTGCTCTACGCGGTCATCACCCAGGGCCTCGTCGACGCGATCGGCGGGGCGCTGCTGTTCGTCGGCGCGATCATCGCGATGCTCGTGATCGACCCCGTGCTGCTCGGGCTCACCGTGCTCGTCATCGCGGTCTCCGTGGTGACGGTCGTGTCGCTCTCCGGTCGCATCCGGGTCGCGAGCCGCAAGCAGCAGGAGAAGGTCGGCGACCTGGCCGCCTCGGTCGAGCGCGCCATCAGCGCCATTCGCACGGTGCGAGCCTCGAACGCCACCGAGCGCGAGATCGCCCTCGTCGAGAAGGACGCGGAAGGCGCCTGGTCGATGGGCATCCAGGTCGCGAAGATCTCGGCACTCGTCGTCCCCGTCGCCGGCATCGCGATGCAGGTGTCGTTCCTCGTGGTGCTCGGCGTCGGCGGCTTCCGCGTCGCGAGCGGGGCGATCGACATCGCGAGCCTCGTCTCGTTCATCCTCTTCCTGTTCCTCATGATCATGCCGCTCGGCCAGGCCTTCGGGGCCATCAACTCCGTGAACCAGGCGCTCGGCGCGCTCGGTCGGATCCAGGAGATCATCGCTCTTCCCTCGGAGAACGAGGGAGACGAGGCGACATCCGCCCAGGCCAGCCCGCCGGTAGTCACCGACGACGCGATCTCCTTCGACGACGTGCGCTTCGACTACCCCAAAGAGGCCGTGGCCGTTCGGGTCGAGGGCGAGCCCGAAGCCGAGATCGCCGATCTCACCGTGCTGCACGGCGTCTCGTTCGGTGCCCCACGAGGCAAGCGCACCGCGCTCGTCGGCCCGTCGGGAGCGGGCAAGAGCACCATCCTCGCCCTGATCGAACGCTTCTATGACCCCACGGCCGGCGTCGTTCGCCTCGGTGGTGTGGATGTGCGCGCTCTCGACCGCGAAGACCTCAGGTCGCAGATCGGCTACGTCGAACAGGACGCCCCCGTGCTCGCGGGAACCCTGCGCCAGAACCTCCTCCTCGGGTCGCCGAACGCGACCGACGAGGAGTGCATCGCAGTACTCCACTCGGTCAACCTCGCCGAGGTTCTGGACCGCAACCCGCTCGGCCTCGATGCGGCCGTCGGCGAGGATGGCGTGATGCTGTCCGGCGGCGAACGCCAGCGGCTCGCTATCGCACGCACCCTGCTCGCAGCCCCGCCCATCCTGCTGCTCGACGAGTCGACCTCATCCCTCGACGGGTTGAACGAGCAGATGTTGCGCGAGGCCATCGACGCCGTTGCGGAGAACCGCACCCTCATCGTGATCGCGCACCGCCTGTCGACCGTCGTCGATTCCGACCAGATCGTTGTGCTCGACCACGGCCGCGTCGTCGGCGTCGGCACGCACTCCGAGCTCGTCGCCTCGACGCCGCTCTACAAAGAACTCGCGAAGCACCAGCTGCTGGTGTGATCAGACCAGCGCGTACATAGCCACAGCGGCCGTCGACGCAACGTTGAGGCTGTCTATGCCGTGCGCCATCGGGATCCGCACGATGGTGTCGGCGGCGGCGAGGGCGGCCGGGGTCAGGCCATCGCCCTCCGCACCGAGCACAAGAGCCACCCGGTCGGGCGCCGTCGAGGCGAACTCCCGCAGGGTGACGGAGTGGTCGCTCAGTGCGAGAGCCGCTACATGGAATCCGGCGTCGCGCAGCAGCGGCCCCGTGACATCCCATTCGCCGGTGCGTGTCCACGGCACCTGCAGCACGGTGCCCATCGAGACTCGAATGGCCCTGCGGTAGAACGGGTCGGAGCATCGCGGCGTGACCAGTACCGCATCCGCGCCGATCGCCGCCACCGAGCGGAAGATCGCGCCCACGTTCGTGGGGTCGGCCACATTCTCGAGGATCACCACGCGCCGGGCATCCGCGAGCAGCGACTCGATCGACGGCAGGGGCGGTCGGTGCATGGCCGCGATGAGGCCGCGATGCAACACGTAACCGGTCAGCTCTTCGAGCAGCTCCCCAGGCCCGGAGAACACCGGCACGTCCGGCCCCACCAGCGCGACGGCTTCATCCACGGCCGAGCCGAGCGCGAGCACCGACCGGGGCACGTGGCCCGCCCGCAGCGCCCGCTCGAGCACCAGGGCCGACTCGGCGATGTACATGCCGTGCGCGCTGCCCGGCCCATTCTTGAGCGCGACGTCGGTGCGGTGTGCGAAGTCGGCCAGCCTCGGGTCGTCGAGACCGGTGATCGGGATGACGCTCACGGGGCCTTCGAGATCCCGATGGTGACCGTGCGCGGCTCATCCTCGGAGACGAGCAGTTGGTAGCCCAGCGACCCGTCGTCGGTGCCGCCCGTCCAGATGGTGCCGGCACTCAGCCGGTTCACCTCGATCCGGGTGCCCTCGAAGGTCACGGGGTAACTGTCCGCCAGCTTCGGCTCTGCACCCTCCGGCAGCTGCAGCACGGCGTCGAGCACGATCTGCCCGTCCCGCTCGCCGGAGAATGCGCGCACGACGGTCGCGCCCTCCGGGAGGTCGACGCCCGCGAGTTCCTCGACCCGTTCGACGGACACCGTCGCGCAGGACGGCAGCACCTCCGCGCAGAATCCGGCATCCGAGGTCGGTCCGAAGAAGGTGAGCACGTAGACGAGTACCGCCGCACCGATGACCACACCGAAGCCGACCACCGCGAGGATCGCCGGAAGCCACGACGCCTTCGCCGGCTCGACCTCGGTCTCCTCGAACTGGATGGTCATGGCGTCACAGGCTGCTGTCGGGCACAAGAACGTACTTGGTCTCGAGGTATTCGTGGATGCCCTCGAGCCCGCCCTCGCGTCCGACGCCGGACTGCTTCACGCCGCCGAAGGGCGCCGCGGCGTTGGAGACGACGCCGACGTTGAGGCCCATCATCCCGGTGTCGAGGCTGTCTATGAGGCGCAGGCCGCGCGCGAGGTCCTGGGTGAACGCGTAGCTGACCAGGCCGTACTCGGTGTCGTTCGCCTTGGCGACGGCATCAGCCTCGTCGCTGAACGGGATGATCGTGATGACCGGTCCGAAGATCTCCTGGCGCAGGATGTCGCTGCCCGCGACCACATCAATGAGAACCGTCGGCTGGTAGAAGCTGCCATCCCGGTCCACGCGTGAGCCGCCGGTGACGAGCTTCGCACCCCTGGACAGCGCGTCCTGTACGAGTTCATCGGCTTTGTCGACCGCGCCGTCGTTGATGAGCGGCCCGATACCGACGCCTTCCTCGGTGCCGCGGCCGATCGTGAGGGCGCGCACGCGCTCGGTGACCTTCGCGGCGAACTCCTCGGCAACCGACTCGTGCACGATGAAGCGGTTGGCGGCCGTGCAGGCCTGCCCGATGTTGCGGAACTTCGCGATCATCGCGCCGTCGACGGCCTTGTCGAGGTCGGCGTCTTCGAAGACCAGGAACGGCGCGTTGCCGCCCAGCTCCATCGAGGTGCGCAGCACGTTCTCGGAGGCCTGCTTGAGCAGCGCGACCCCGACCGGCGTGGAGCCCGTGAACGAGAGCTTGCGCAGGCGTGGGTCGGCGATGATGGGGCTTGAGACCTCCTTCGACGTGCTCGTGGTCAACACGTTGACGACGCCGGCGGGAAGGCCTGCATCCTGCAGCAGCTTCGCGAAGTACAGGGTGGTGAGCGGGGTCAGCTCGGCCGGCTTGATGATCGAGGTGCACCCAGCGGCCAGGGCGGGGCCTATCTTTCGGGTCGCCATCGCGAGCGGGAAGTTCCACGGCGTGATGAGGAACGACGGCCCGACCGGCTTGTGGGTGACGATCATGCGGCCGGTGCCCTCGGGATTGCGACCGAATCGGCCGGAGATGCGCACGGCCTCCTCGCTGAACCAGCGCAGGAACTCGCCCCCGTAGGTGACCTCGCCGCGCGCCTCGGCGAGCGGCTTGCCCATCTCGAGCGTCATGAGCAGGGCGAAGTCGTCCGCTCGCTCCTGCAGCAGGTCGAAGGCACCTCGCAGCAGTTCGCCGCGAACACGGGGCGCCGTTGCGGCCCACGAGGCCTGGGCGTGCGCCGCGGCATCCATCGCACTCGCAGCGTCGGCGACCGACGCATCGGCGATCGTCTTGATGACCAGGCCGGTCGACGGATCGCGCACCTCGATCGACCTGCCGGAGGTCGAGGCGACCCACTCCCCGCCGATGAACAGGCGGTCGGGCACGCGGGCGAGAAGTTCGGATTCTGACGACATTGTCGGATTCTCCTATTCGGCTGTGGTGAGGGATGCGCCCGCGGTCTCGAGCTCGACCAGCGCGCGAGCGCTCGACTCCGCGGCGACGCCGGCGACCAGGTCGGTGAGGACGGTGACGCGACGGCCCGCGGTGAGGGCATCGATCGCGGAGGCACGCACGCAGTAGTCGGTGGCGATTCCGGCAACGTCGATCGCGTCGATGCCGAACGCGTCGAGCACCTCGGTGACGGTTCGACCGTCCTCCGTTGTGCCCTCGAAGATCGAGTAGGCGGGCTTGCCCTGACCCTTCTTCACGTGCACGTCGACGGACGTCGTATCGAGGGCGGGGTGATACTCCGCGCCCTCGGTGCCCGCGACGCAGTGCACCGGCCAGCTGTCGACGAAGTCGGGCGCTGCCGACGTGGCGAAGTGCCCACCGTTGTCATTTGCGCCGTCGTGCCAGTCGCGGGACGCGAACACGTGGCTGTAGCGCTCGGGGTGCTCGGCGAGCAGGGAGGTGATGCCCGCGGCGACCGCGGCACCGCCGTCGACGCCGAGTGCGCCGCCCTCGGTGAAGTCATTCTGAACGTCGATGATGAAAAGCGCCCGAGTCATACCGCCAGCCTATTCGTCAGTTGTTCGCGAGGTTGTCGCCGCAGGAATACAGGCCGGTGACGAGGGTGTCGAGGGCGGGCTTGGCCGTGTCGCGGATTCCCTCACCGATCGCGTAGAACGCGAAGGCGAGCACCGTGCCGTCCTCTGCCGTCACCAGGCCCGACAGCGTGTAGGCCGTCGTGATGTAGCCGGTCTTGCCGACCACCTTGCCCTTCGCGATGGCGTTGTCGCCGGTGAACCGGTTCTTGAGCGCGCCCGACTCGCCCGCGACCGAGAGGGCGTTGTAGACGTAGGTGAGGTCGTTAGTGCCCCCGACTGCGAGCGCCATGAACTGCGCCATGAAGTCGGGCGGAACGCCGTTCTCGGCGCTCAACCCCGATCCGTCGACGATGGCGAGCTTGCCGGTGTCGATGCCGAGCGGCTGCAGCGCGGTGCTGATCGCCTGGCCGACCGACGCGGATCCGCCGCCAAGCCCCATCTGCGAGGACACCACCCGGGCCAGGGTCTCTGCCAGCGTTCCGTCGCTCGTCACGAGCATCTGGTTGATGAGCGTGCTGACCGGTTGCGACCGCACCTCACCGAGGTTGATGGACGAGGCCGTCTTGCCGAGGCTCAGCGTGGCGTTCGGAACACCGAGGGCCGCGGCGAACTTCTTGCCCGCCGCCATCACCGGGTCCGAGCTGCGCGGGCTCACCTGTTGGGTCGGGTCCTGCCGGTCACCATCGAACTGCAGCGCGGTGACCTCGGAGAGGTAGCCACTGGTCTGCTCGGAGCGAGCCCAGCTGGAGTTCCAGCTGTCGTCCGCGTCCCACATGGTGGCGTCGAGCACGATGCTCGTGATCGGCTCGTCGCCGTGCAGGCTCGACCAGGTGTTGGTGACCTTCGTCGCGAGGTCGCTGAGCTTCGCCGCACCCTTGTAGATGTTCTCCCCGTTCGAGAGGCTGTTCAGCGTCGCGTCGCCGCCGCCGACGAGGACCACACTGCCCGGGATGGTGCCCTCGAACACCGAGGTCGTGAGTCGGTAGTCGGGGCCGAGCGCGAGCAGCGCCGCGGAGGCGGTCAGCGGTTTCAGCACGCTGCCGGTGCGGGCCGGAACCGTGCCGCCGCGCGTGAACATCACCTCCTTCGTGGACGCGTTGATCACCTCACCACGCAGGGTCATGAGTGCGGGGTCGGAGGCGAGCGGCGCAACGGTGCAGGTGCGCAGGCGCGTAGGGGCGGGGATCTCCTGCGGCACCGCGCGATCCGGAACCGCGACGCTCCCGTCGGGTCCGGCCACACTCGGACCGCCACGGCCCGACGCGACGCCCGCGAAGAGCGCGCCCGTGCACAGAACCAGGAAAGCGACGCTGAGGGTGGAGGCGAGCCAGATGCGCGGGTGCTTGGCGTAGAGCGCGGCGATCCCCTTGGGAGGAAGCCGCTCACCGGTCGCCGGATCGAGAGTCGGCTGCCTGAGCGGCTTCGGACCCGCGGTGAAGGGTTTGCGGGGCTTCGCGGCATCCCGAGCTGCACGCCGTGTCAGCGGCTCGTTCGGGTCGGTCACGCGGCTCCCATCATTCGCCCGGGTACTTCAGCCCGATGATGCGGCGCACCTCGTCGAGGGTGCCCATGATGCCGACCGTCTCTTCGGGCGGAAGGATCTCGCCCGCGATCTCGCCCGCCGCCACGAGGCGCTCGAGCTCCCAGGCCTGGAACTGCATGCCGCGGCTGCCGACCTCCTGCTCGAAGGTCTCGACGACCTCGTTCGAAGAGTCACGCACCGTGAACGTCGTGGGCACGTAGAAGGTGCCGTCGAGCTTGACCCAGCCGTTCGTGCCGATCACGGATGCCTCATTCGGTCCGGCCGTGTCGAGAGCCGTGTGCAACAGCGCCTGCTGGCCGTTCTCGTAGCCGAGCACGATCGCGGTCTGGCGATCGACGCCGGTGGCGGTCGGACTCGAGATCGCGTTCACGCTGGTCGGGGCGCCGAGCATGTCCCACGCGAACGAGACGGGATAGATGCCGAGGTCGAGCAGGGCGCCGCCGCCGAGGTCGGGGTTCTGCAGGCGGTGGCTCGGGTCTTTCGGGAGGTTCTGGTTGTGGTCCGCGATGACGGTGCGTACCTGACCGATCGTGCCCTCGGCGATGATCTCGCGCAAGCGCACCATGTGCGGCAGGAAGCGGCTCCACATGGCCTCGAGCACCACAAGCCTCTTCTCGGCCGCGAGCGCGACGACGGCCGTGGCCTCGCCCTGGTTGAGGGTGAACGGCTTCTCGACGAGCACGTGCTTGCCGCCGTTCAGCGCGAGGGTCGCGTTCTCAGCGTGGAACGGGTGCGGCGTCGACACGTAGATTGCGTCGACCCCGGGGTCAGCGGCGAGAGCCTCGTAGGTCGGGTGTGCTGTCGGGATGCCGAACTCGGCGGCGAACGCGTCGGCCGATTCCTGGCTGCGGGAGCCGACTGCGGCGATCGTGAAACCGTTGTCGCGGAGGTCGCTCGCGAACGCGTGGGCGATGCCCCCGGTGCCGAGGATGCCCCAGCGAATAGATTCGGCCATGGGGAACTCCGCTCACTGCAGACGACGGGTGGATGGCGCGAGGCGCCAGTTGACCATTCTACGGGAGGCCGGCTCAGCGCGGGTTGGCGGCCAGCGGTCGCATGATGGTGCGTTCCCAGCGCAGAACACATCCCGAATCTGTTCGAAGCTTGTCGGCCGCGATGAAGTCGGGGTCGACGCCGAAGTTGCTGCGGTAGACCTCGTAGGCGGTGAGGCTCGGGAAGCTGAACAGCGCCAGCGACTTGTCACTCGCCCCCTCGGCCGGGAGATAGTACCCATGGTGGGTGCCGCCCTCGCGCTCGACGAGCTGGATCCAGCGCTCGGAGTACTCCTCGAAGGCGGCGAGCTTGCTCGGGTCGATCGTGTAGTCGATGACAAAGGTGACGGCCATGCCCGAAGCCTACTGGCGAGGAGGAGTACTGACGGAGCCGCCTGTCAGAATCGAACTGACGACCTTCTCATTACGAGTGAGATGCTCTACCGACTGAGCTAAGGCGGCGTGGCTCGGATTTCGCCGAGGCACAGCAAGCTAGCTTAGCCGATTCGCGGGCCGGTTTTGAAACTAGCGGGTGGGCACCGGGCGAAGAATCGTGCCGAGCTGGGCGAAGGACTCGGTGAGCCGATCGGAGAGCGAGATGGTGCCCGCGGCGCTCGCCTCGGCGTCGGCCCAGCTGGTCCACGCGTGGCGCATCGCGGCGACCGCCACGAGCACGATGAGCCTCGCCCGCTCGGTGAGAGCTTCGGGGTCGGATGCCACTTCCGCGCCGTCCGCGACGAGCCGCCGTTCCACCAGCTCGGCCACCTCGAGCTCGAACTCGCGCATCGAGGCCATGCGCATGGCGAACAGCTGTGGATGCTCCTTCACGAGTCGCCGGCGGCGTCTCGTGAGTTCCTGGTCCATAGACGCGACCTCCGCAGTGTGGATAAGCAGCTGCCCGATGCCGGAGAGGATGTCGGCACCGGGGCCGGCGTTCACGAACTCCTCGACATCGGCACTCGGCGGAAGCGTGGGCACGTCGCCGACGATCGCCTCCTCCTTGGAGGCGAAGTAGTTGAAGAAGGTGCGCGGCGACACGTCAGCGGCACGGCTGATCTCATCGACGGTGACCTTGTCGAGCCCGCGCTCGGCGACCAGGTCCAGCACTGCGAGCTGGATCGCTCGACGCGTGGCCAGCCGCTTGCGCTCGCGGAGGCCGGGAGCCGCGCTCTGCTCGAGCGCGCCTCTGGCTAGCACAGCGGATCCTTCGCGGGCACGGTCCCCTCGAGGAAGTAGTCGTCCACCGCGTCGTCCACGCAGTCGTTGTCCTTGTTGTAACCGGTGTGCCCCTCGCCCTCGCGCGTCACGAGGTGACCGTTCACGAGAGCCTTGGCGAGCGCCTCGGCCCACACGTACGGCGTCGCGGGGTCATTGGTCGTTCCGACGACGATGATGTCGGCGGACCCGGGGGCGGCGATCTCCACCCGGTCCGTCTTCTGCGGGAACGGCCAGCGCGCGCAGGTGGTTCCGCCGTAGCCGAATTGCTTGCCGAAGGTCGGTGCGGCCTTCTCGATGACGGCCGCCTCGGCAGCCCAGTCCTCGCGGCTGCCGTTGGATCCCGAGTCGAGGCAGGTGATGGCGATGCGCGACTCGAGGGAGTTGTCGAGGTAGTCGCCGGTCTCCGAGTCGCGGCCGTTGTAGGCGTCGGCGAGGATGAACGCGAACTCGGTGTCGCCCTGGTTCACGAGTGCGAGCAGCTGGCGCAGGTACGGCCAGCTGTCCTCGCTGTAGAGCGGGTAGATGATGGCCGTGGTCATGACCGAGCCGCTGAGCTCGCGTCCGTCGTCGGCTCGCAACGGGCTTTCGCTGAGGCGCTCGAGAAGCTCGGCGATGTCGACCATGGCGGCATCCACCGTGCCGGAATACACACACTCGTCACCGCCGATGCAGTCGGCGAGGAACGCCCGCAGCGCCGATTCGAAGCCGGCGGCCTGCACAACGGTCTGCTCGGCGTCGGTCGCGTTGGGATCGACGGCGCCGTCGAGCACCAGTCGACCGGTCTTCTCGGGGTAGAGGCTCGCGTAAGTCGCGCCGAGTTCGGTGCCGTAGGAGAAGCCGAGATAGTTCAGCTTCTTGTCGCCGAGGACGGCGCGCAGCAGATCCATGTCGCGCGCGGCGCTCTCGGTGTCGATGAACTCGAGCAGGTCACCGGTCTCGGCGAGGCAGTCCTTGCCGAACTGCTCGGACGATGTCTCGAGCGCGTCGATCCACTCGTCGGTGCCGACCTCGCCGGGCGCGGTGCTGTAGATGAACTCGTCGAAGTCGGCGGGGTCGGTGTAGCAGGACACGGCCGACGACTCGCCCACACCCCGTGGGTCGAAGCCGACGATGTCGAACTCTGCCTGCAGGCGCTCGGTCGTGACGAAGTCGACGCTGTCGCGCACGATCGAGACTCCGGATGCGCCGGGCCCGCCCGGGTTGATCAGCAGGGATCCCTTCGCGTTGCCACCGGTCGCGAGCTGGCGCACGAGGGCGAGGTCGATGTCGTCCCGCGAGGGGTCGGCCCAGTCGAGTGGAGCCTTCGCCGTCGCGCACTGCATGCCCTCGGCGCAGGAGGACCACTCGAGCACCTGGGAGTAGAACGGCTCGAGCTCGGCCGCGACGTCCTCGCCGGTCGGGGTGGATGTTCCGCCGCCACCGCCGAAGAGCGTGCAGCCCCCGAGCAGCAGGGTGGCAACGGTGGCGAGCGATGCTGCGGTGAGGAGGCGTTTCACGTAGTGGGTCCCGTTCGTCGAGCGGTGATGAGCATGGCTTCGAGCGCGAGGGCTGGAGACACGTTGCTCTCGATGCGCTTGCGGGCCGTGGCGATGGCGTCCATGGTGGCGAGGGTCTGCGGCGCCGTCGAGATCTTCGCGGCCGCGAGCAACTGCGCGTGAATCGCGAGGTTGATCGGGTCGCTTGGTACGCCGAGCTGCATGAGCAGGATGTCCCGATAGAGCGAGAGCAGGTCGACGGCGATGCGGTCGATGCCGTCGCGCAGGCTGCGGGTCGCGCGCCGCTTCTGGTCTTCTTCGAGGTTCTTGAGCTGCACGCGCAGGGCGGGCGGGATCGTGCCGCCCGGTTCGATGCCGAGGGATCGCAGGGCACTCTCGCGCTCCTCGGCATCCTTCTCCTCAGTGATGGCCTTGGCATCGTCGCCCGCGAGCGCGAGCAGCGCGGCAGCGGCGAGCACGGCATCGGAGACCGTACGGATGCCGAGGGCGATCTCGAGGGTGCGCTGGCGGCGAGAGCGGGCATCCTCATTGGTGGCAAGGCGGTGCGCCATGCCGATGTGGCTCTGTGCCTCGCGGGCGGCACGGGTTGCCGTCTGCAGGTCGATGTTGTCGCGCGCGGAGATGAGTGCGGCGACCTCCTCGACCGCGGGAACACGCAGGCGCACCGTGCGCACCCTCGAACGAATGGTAGGGATGAGGTCGGCGGCGCTCGGTGCGCAGAGAATCCACACGGTGCGCGGCGGCGGTTCTTCGAGGGCCTTGAGCAGCACGTTTGAGGTGCGCTCGCTCATGCGGTCGGCGTCTTCGATGATCATGACGCGGTAGCGGCCGACGGAGGGCGAGAACTGGGAGCTCGAGACGAGCTGCCGCACCTCTTCGATGGAGATGATGACCCGCTCGGTGGCGAGCACGGCAAGGTCGGGATGCGTGCGGGCGGCGACCTGTCGGGCTGCGGCTTCGTCTCCCTCGGGGGTGCCGGGACTGAGCAGGGCCGTCGCGAAGGCGTAGGCGAGGTTGGATCGGCCGGAGCCGGGCGGGCCGGTGATGAGCCAGGAGTGGGTCATCGACGAGTCGCCGCTTCCCCCGAGCGCAGAAGCGGATGCCGCTGCCGCAACGACGGCGATGGCCTCCGACTGCCCCGTCCACTCGTCCCAGACCGCCATGGGGACAGCCTAAGTGAGCAGGCTGACAACGCGGGACCGGATGGCCGCCGCGAGGGTCTCGATCGTGTCGGTCGCGTCGAGCACGAGGAAGCGGTCAGGCTCGGCGGCCGCGAGGTCGAGGTAGCCCTGGCGAACCCGCTCGTGAAAGTCCTGCTGCTCGGCCTCGAGCCGGTCGTACTTGTCGCGCGATTCGTCGAGGCGCCCGCGACCGGCCGCCACGTCGAGGTCGAGCAGCACGGTGAGATCGGGGATGAGGTCTTCGGCGGCCCAGAGCGAGAGGCTGCGGATCTCAGCGCCATCCAGAACACGACCGGCGCCCTGGTAGGCGACCGAGGAGTCGAGGTAGCGGTCCTGGATGACGATCTCGCCCCGCTCGATCGCCGGACGCACGCGGGTCGCGATGTTGTGGGCGCGGTCGGCAGCGTAAAGCAGGGCTTCGGCACGTGGCGCGATATACCCGCGACGGTGCAGGATGATCTCCCGCAGCTCGACGCCGAGGTCGGTTCCGCCGGGCTCGCGCGAATGCTCGACGCTGTGACCTTCGGCGAGAAGCCAGTTGGTGAGCAGCGCGACCTGGGTCGACTTGCCCGAACCGTCCCCGCCCTCGAAGGTGATGAAGAGGCCGGACACGGTTACTCCGCGGCCGGCTTGGGTGCCGCCGGCTTGCGGACAGCCGGTTTCTTCGCCGCAGGCTTCTTCGCCGCAGGCTTCTTGGCCGCGGGCTTCTTCACGGCCGCCTTCTTCGCGGCGGGCTTCTTGGCTGCCGGCTTCTTGGCGGCGGTCTTGCGCACGACCGGTCCCTTGGCGCGCTTGTCGGCGAGCAGCTGCACGGCGCGCTCGAAGTCGACGTCTTCGACCGTCTCGCCGCGCGGGATCGTGGCGTTGGTGGTTCCGTCGGTGACGTAGGCGCCGAAGCGGCCGTCCTTGATGCGGATCGGCTTGCCGCTCTCGGGGTCGGCATCGAACTCCTTGAGCGCGCTGGATGCCGCGCGTCCGCCGTACTTCGGCTGCGCGTAGAGCTCGATGGCCCCCGCGAGGTCGATGTCGAAGATGAGCTCTTCGGAGGACAGCGAGCGTGTGTCGACGCCCTTCTTCAGGTACGGGCCGAAGCGGCCGTTCTGCGCGGTGATCTCGGCGCCGGTCTCGGGGTCGAGGCCGACGACGCGGGGAAGGGACAGCAGTTTCAGCGCCGTGTCGAGGTCGACGAGGGCGAGATCCATCGATTTGAAGATGGATGCCGTGCGCTCCTTGGGCAGGGTCGTCTTCTTGGCAGCCGGCTTGCGTTTCGCTTTCGGCGCGATGACCTCGCCGGTGGCGGGGTCGACGACCGTTGCGGCCTCGATCTCGGCGGCGGCGATGGCTGCAGCCTCGGCGGTTGCCGCAGCCTTGGCGGCCTCGGCTTCCTCGTCGACCGGGTCGGACTCGGTGATGTACGGACCGAAGCGGCCGTCTTTCGCGAGCACGAGCTTGCCGGTCTCGGGGTTGATGCCGATGACGCGGTCGGTGACGACGGGAGCGTCGATGAGCTCGCGCGCCTTCTCGGCGGTGAGCTCGTCGGGCGCGAGCTCGGCGGGGATATTGACCCGTCGCGGCGTCTCCGGGGTCTCGCCGGGCGCCTCGAGGTAGGGGCCGTACTTGCCGATGCGCAGGGTGACGTCGTCGGCGATGCGGATCGAATTGATCTCGCGGGCGTCGATCTCACCGAGGTTGTCGATGACGGTGCGCAGGCCGCGGTGGTTGGTGTTACCGAAGTAGAAGCCCTGCAGCCATTCGACGCGGTCGGCTTCTCCCCCGGCGATGCGGTCGAGGTCGTTCTCCATGCTGGCCGTGAAGTCGTATTCGACCAGGTCGGAGAAGTACTCCTCGAGCAGGCGCACGACGGAGAACGCGATCCAGTTCGGAACGAGCGCCTGGCCGCGCGGGGTGACGTAGCCGCGGTCGACGATCGTGGAGATGATGGCCGCATAGGTCGAGGGCCGGCCTATGCCGAGCTCTTCGAGCGTCTTGACGAGGCTCGCCTCCGTATAGCGCGGGGGCGCGCTGGTCTCGTGGCCCTTGGCCTCCAGCTCGACCAGGGCGAGGGTCTGGCCTTCGGTCAGCTGCGGGAGCTTTGCCTCGGCCGGCTCGGCCGACTCGTTGCGATCCTCGTCGCGGCTCTCCTCGTAGGCGTGCATAAATCCGCGGAAGGTGATGACGGTGCCGCTGGCCGAGAATTCGGCGAGCGCGTTCGCCGGGTCTGCGGTCGAGGCCGTGGGACCGGCGGTGATGGTGACCGTCGCGGTGGAGCCCTTGGCGTCCGCCATCTGGGATGCGACGGTGCGCTTCCAGATGAGGTCGTAGAGCTTCCAGTCGTTGCCGCGCAGCACGGATTGAAGCTCGGTCGGCGTGCGGAACACGTCACCGGACGGCCGGATGGCCTCGTGGGCCTCCTGCGCGCTCTTGTTCTTGCCGCTGTAGACGCGCGGCTTCTCGGGGATGGTGTCGGGGCCGTAGAGCTTGCTGGCCTGCGAGCGTGCCGCGTCGATCGCCTGCTTCGAGAGCGTGGGCGAGTCGGTACGCATATAGGTGATGTAACCGTTCTCGTACAGTCCCTGCGCGACGCTCATGGTCTGGCGGGCGGAGAAGCGGAGCTTGCGGCCGGCCTCCTGCTGCAGGGTCGAGGTGGTGAACGGTGCGGCGGGGCGACGCGTGTACGGCTTCGATTCGAGCGAGCTCACGACGATCGAGATGGCGGGGTCGCGGAGAGCTGCGGCGAGCGACTCGGCGGCTTTCTCGTCGAGAGCGACGGCGTCGGACTTGAGGATTCCCTTGTCGTCGAAGTCGCGCCCGACGGCGATGCGGGTGCCGTTGAGTCGGACGAGACGGGACTCGAAGTCCTGCGCACCGGCGGCTGCCGCGAAGTTCGCGATCAGGTCCCAGTAGCTCGCGGTGGTGAAGGCGAGGCGTTCGCGTTCACGGTCGACGACGAGGCGGGTGGCTGCAGACTGCACGCGGCCCGCGGAGAGGCCGGGGCCGACCTTGCGCCACAGCACCGGCGAGATCTCGTAGCCATACAGGCGGTCGAGGATGCGCCTCGTCTCCTGCGCATCGACCAGGGCGGTGTCGAGTTCGCGGGTGTTGGCGATGGCGTGCTGGATCGCGTCCTTGGTGATCTCATGGAACACCATGCGCTTGACGGGAACCTTGGGCTTGAGCTCCTGCAGGAGGTGCCACGCGATGGCCTCACCTTCGCGGTCCTCATCAGTTGCGAGGTAGAGCTCGTCGGCACCCTTGAGTGCGCGCTTGAGGTCGGCAACCGTCTTCTTCTTGGCGTCGGAGACGACATAGTACGGCTCGAAGCCGTTCTCGACGTCGACGGAGAACTTGCCGAGCGAGCCCTTCTTGAGCTCGGGCGGGAGGTTCTTGGGCTCGATGAGGTCACGGATGTGGCCAACCGAGGCCTGCACCTCGTACTCGTCTCCCAAATACTGGCCGATGGTCTTCGCCTTTGCGGGCGACTCGACAATGACCAGCTTCTTCGTGCCAGGCACGTTTCTCCTCTTATATAGGGACCCCTGCACGGGAGGTTTTCGCGACCCGTACTACTATCAACGGCCGAGCGTCAAGGGCTGGAAGTGCTGCGTCTCGAACTGCCGCCGTCAGCCACACCATACACACGTCTCCCTGACTCCTGTCTAATTCACCCCCGACGAGGGGTCGACCGGTGAGGTGTCAGGAGGCGGCCCGGCGGTAGCCGCGGCGCGCACGCTGAACCCCAGCACGGTGCCCGTGACGCGAACGGTTGCGACGAGCCCGTCGAGCTCGCACGCCTCCAGTTCCGCTCCGTTCGCACGGGCCACCACGGCCGCGGACTCGCACGGGAATCCTGCGACAGCCCCCGAGCTCACGTCGGCTGCGGCGAGCGCGGCGGCGTCCGCGGCACCCGCCAGTGACTGCCCGCGAGCGAGCGCGAACTGGAGCGGGAGCAGCAGCGCGAGCAAGCACAGCGTGCCCGCGATGAGTGCGACGGCGAGAATGGATCCGCTGCCCCGCTCCCGCTTACTCACGGCGCTCTCCCGCCCGCTCACAGTCCTCCCGCCAGGGCGCAGCTCCGTGCGGTCAGAGTGAGGCCGAGGATCGTGCCCACCGGGGACCGGGAGCGTGCGGTGAGTCTCGCGCA
The DNA here is from genome assembly GCF_004310685.1 of Glaciihabitans arcticus. Taxonomy (NCBI): domain Bacteria; kingdom Bacillati; phylum Actinomycetota; class Actinomycetes; order Micrococcales; family Microbacteriaceae; genus Glaciihabitans; species Glaciihabitans arcticus. Next base: position 57,725 of record NZ_SISG01000002.1, read on the forward strand.
CAACAGGTCACCCGATCCGCTCGAGGACAGCCGGACACCCGGCACGGAGTGCGCGGCTCGACTTGCGACGGTGCCCGGCGGGTCGCCGCGCGCGAGGGAGCGCGCTGCGTCGGCCGCGGCATCCTGAACCAGCACCTGCTGCGCCGCGAGCTGCACGCTCGCGAGGGCACACGCGAGCAGCAGCACGACGGCCGGCACCACCGCGGCGAACTCGGCAGTAACGCTGCCGCGTTCACCGGCTCCTTCTGTTCCGCGCCGAACTCGGCTAGCCCCCGTACGACAGGGCATTACGCACCAGGTCGGTCAGGATTCCCCGCACCTCATCGCTGCGCATGATCACGACCAGCAGGCCGGCGAACCCGACGGCCGCCATGGTCGCGATCGCGTACTCGGCCGTGGCGGACCCCTGCTCGTCACGCTCTTGAATCCTCATAAATCGCTGACGTATCTTGTGCATGCCGCACCCCTTTACTGTGTCCTGCGGCGCGAGCACATCCAGTCTGGGCGAGCGGCGGCGCGAGCGGGGAGGAACTCGGCAATCGGTGGATCACCCGGGAAAGCCGCCGAGTGTGGACGAGATGACCGTCACGAGCAGCGGCGCGACGCCGAGCAGCATAAATGCGGGAAGGATGCAGACTCCGAGCGGCAGCATGAGCTTCACCGCGAGCACCGAGGCGCGCTCCGCCGCACGGCTCGCCGCGTCCCTGCGGGCCTCCTCGGCCTCGCTGCGCAACAGTTCGGACGCGGGCACTCCCGCGCGACGCGAGAGCGAGACGACGGACTCCACCTCGGCGGCGTCGGCTAGCGGATCCAGACCGGCAGCCGCCAGCGCCTCCTCGACCGACGCGGCAGCGCGGTCGAGGGATGCGCCGCCACCGACCGCGATGGCCATGAGCTCGAAGCGCAGCCCCGGGGTGAGTTCGCGCGGCTGTGCGGCCGCGACCAGCCGCCGGTTCCAGCGCCACGCACCGAGCAGGAGCGCCACGCCGAGCGCCAGGCAGCCGAGTCCGATCGGGGTCGTGAACAGCGTCGCGATCGTGTTGAAGCCGAGCACCATTCCGAACAGCACCCCGACGGCGGGCAGCACCATGACCATTCGCGCCGTGGCGACGGGTGCGGCGAGCGCTTCCTCGGCGGCGCGCGCGGCCTGCGCGAACGAACGGAGGGAAGCGGCGAACGACCTGAGCGCCGGGGCGAGCGGGGCACCCGCCTCCGTCGCCACCCGCCAGGCCGCCGCGAGTCCGCGCCAGGCGGGGCCGGCCCGATCCGATGGCGCTTCGATCACGGCGGCGACGAGCGCATCGGACACCCGCTCCCCCGCGCGCGCCGCGGCTGCGACCCGCACGGCGAGCACGGGCTGCTCGAGATAACCCCACGCCCCGACCGGGGCGACCCCCGCCGCGAGCAGCACAGCCAGCCGCTGCGCGGCTCCCGCCACGGCATCCAGTTCGCCGCGCCCGCCCTTCACGTGATCGCCAGCCGATCCCGCTCGTCGACGCGAAAGCGACCGGATGCCACGAGCCTCCGCACGCCAGACGCATCCCGCTCGAGGTGCAACACCGTTCCGATCGCACTCACGGCCTGCCTCGCAACGGCCGTCGCCGACATCCCGGCGAGCGCTCCGAGCGCTTCGAGCCGGGCGGGCACGTCGGCGAGGGAGTTGGCGTGCAGCGTACCGGCACCGCCGTCGTGGCCCGTGTTGAGCGCGCTGAGCATCTCGCGCAGCTCGGCTCCGCGGCACTCGCCGAGCACGAGGCGGTCGGGGCGCATCCTCAGGGCTTCACGCACAAGTCGCGTGAGACTCACCTCACCGGCGCCCTCGAGGTTGGCCTGCCGCGATTCGAGCGAGACGAAGTGCGGATGCGCCACCCGCAGCTCGGCCACGTCTTCGATGGCGACGATCCGCTCGATGGGGCTGGCCGCCGACAACATCGCGGAGAGAAGAGTCGTCTTGCCACTGCCGCCCGCGCCCGTTACGAGGATGTTCTCGCGCCGCGCGATCAGGTCGCGAACGGTCTCGAGCACGGTCGGCGCGAAGAAGCCGGCCCTGGCGAGGTCGTCGAGGCTGAATCCGCCGCGGCGGGGCAGGCGCACCGAGATGAGGGTGCCGCGTGGCGAGATCGGTGGCAACACCGCATGCACGCGAATTCCGCCGTGCAACCGGGCGTCGACGCACGGGCTCGCCTCATCGATGTGCCGACCGCCCAGGGCGACGAGGTGCACCGCCAGATCGTGCGCCTGCTGTTCGGTGAGCGGTGCACGGTCCGGCCGCTCGAGGCCATCCCCACGGTCGACCCAGATCTCTCCCGGCGCATTGACGAATACGTCGGTGACCCGGGCATCGGCAACAAAGTCGGCGAGTACGCCGAACTCGACCGGGTAGGAGGGTGCGTCGGTCGCGACCGTGACCGGCGTCTTGCCCGCGGAAGGGCGCACCGCCACGAAGCCGCCGATAACTGGGGAAGGAGAGTCGTTCACCCGCCGAACCTACGTCGATCGTGAGCCGCGCTATCCACCACACATGAAAACAGTGCGAACACCGTGCCGGACTGCAGGTGGGGAGGAATTCAACTCAGGGCGTGAAACACGGTGCCGAGCCGCAATGCGGGACATGACCACCTCGCGGTCGTGTCCGCCACTTAGGCTCGGTCACCATCTTAAAAGCGTGACATTAAACAAAGAGGGGCGGCGCCTATTGGGGGGAACAGGCGCCGCCACAGCAACGCTGATTGGGGGGAATCATGAGTGCGTTGCCAGCCGAATTGGAAACAGAACGTTAACAATCGACGTCAACAAGTGTACCCCGCGGAGTCCCCCACGCAAGGGACAATTCCACAGGCTGGCAGGCCGTTCTCAGCTTGCGGTCTAGTATCGAGGGCATTACTTCAACCCAGTTCGCCGTCATCCCTGGCACCGGCGAGATCGACAAGGATAACGATGTCCAACTCTTCGATTGACAGCCTGCAGAACGAAACCCGGGTTTTCCCGCCCTCCCCGGAGTTCGCCGCCAACTCGGTCGCCGACGCCGGTCTCTACGCCCGCGCGGCAGAGAATCGCCTCGAGTTCTGGGCCGAACAGGCTCGCGACCTGCACTGGCACAAGCCGTTCACCGAGACCCTCGACTGGTCGAATCCGCCGTTCGCGACCTGGTTCGCCGACGGCCAGATCAACGTGGCCTACAACTGCCTCGACCGTCACGTGCTCGCCGGCAACGGCGACCGTGTCGCCTTCCACTGGGAGGGCGAGCCGGGCGACACCCGCACCGTGACATACGCCGAGTTGACTGCCGAGGTGAAGAAGGTGGCGAACGTGCTGCTCTCCCTCGGCATCGAGCAGGGCGATCGCGTGGCGATCTACCTTCCGGTGATCCCCGAGGCGGTCATCGCGATGCTCGCCGTCGCCCGCATCGGCGCCGTGCACTCCGTGGTCTTCGGTGGGTTCAGCGCCGAGAGCATCCGCTCTCGCGTCGACGACGCGAGCGCGAAGCTGGTGATCACCGCCGACGGCGGCTGGCGCAAGGGCAAGGTCTTCCCTCTTAAAGCAGCGGTGGATGACGCTCTCTCCGCCCCCGGATCGTCCGTCGAGCACGTGCTCGTGGTCAAACGCGGCGAGAACGCCGTGGACTGGACCGATGGCCGCGACCTCTGGTGGCACGACCAGGTCGAGGCAGCAGAGCCGGAGCACGAAGCCGAGGCCTTCGACGCGGAGAACCCGCTCTTCATCCTCTACACCTCGGGCACAACGGGTAAGCCGAAGGGGATCCTGCACACGAGCGGCGGCTACCTCACGCAGGCGGCGTTCACGCATAAGAACGTGTTCGACCTGCACCCCGAGACCGACGTCTACTGGTGCACGGCCGATGTCGGCTGGATCACCGGTCACTCGTACGTCGTCTACGGTCCGCTCGCGAACGGCGCAACCCAGGTGCTCTACGAGGGCACCCCCGACACCCCGCACCCCGGCCGCTGGTGGGAGATCATCGAGAAGTACAAGGTCTCCATCTTCTACACCGCGCCCACGGCCATCCGTTCCTTTATGAAGCTGGGACGGCAGATCCCGCAGAAGTTTGACCTGTCGAGCCTGCGCCTGCTGGGCAGCGTGGGCGAGCCGATCAACCCCGAGGCGTGGATCTGGTACCGCGACGTGATCGGCGCGGGCACCACGCCCATCGTCGACACCTGGTGGCAGACCGAGACGGGCGCGATCATGATCTCCGCCCTCCCCGGCATCACGGGCGCGAAGCCGGGATCGGCGCAGGTTCCCATGCCGGGCATCAAGATCGACATCCTCTCCGAGGACGGCACCCGCGTGGACCCCCCGCACGGCGGCCTGCTCGTCGTCTCCGAGCCGTGGCCGTCGATGCTGCGCGGCATCTGGGGCGATCCCGATCGCTACCAGGAGACCTACTGGTCGAAGTTCAGCGCCATCGAGGGCAACAAGTATTTCGCCGGCGACGGTGCCCACGTGGATGCCGACGGCGACATCTGGCTGCTCGGACGCGTCGACGACGTGATGAACGTCTCGGGCCACCGCCTGTCGACGGCCGAGATCGAGTCCGCCCTGGTCGCGAACCCGATCGTGGCCGAGGCAGCGGTCGTCGGTGCGGCTGATGAGGCCACGGGCCAGGCAGTGGTCGCGTTCGTCATCCTGAAATCGAATCAGGCAGACGCGCAGACCGCCGATGAGGCGAGCGCCCTGCTGCGCGCCCACGTCGCCAAGACCATCGGCGCGATCGCCCGGCCACGGGAGATCTTCATCGTGGCCGAGCTGCCGAAGACGCGCTCCGGCAAGATCATGCGTCGCCTGCTTCAGGATGTCGCCGAGGGGCGCGAGATCGGCGATACGACGACACTCGCAGACACCTCGGTGATGCAGATCATCTCCGACCGGCTGAAGTAGGGGCTAGGCGAACTCGACGATCAGTTCGACCTCGACGGGCGAGTCGAGCGGAAGCACCGCGACACCCACGGCGCTGCGCGCGTGGATGCCCGCGTCGCCGAAGATCTCGCCGAGGACCTCTGAGGCGCCGTTGATGACGCCCGGCTGGCCCGACCACGCCGGATCGGAGGCCACGAAGCCCACGACCTTGACGATGCGGGTGATGCGATCGAGCGACCCGATGACGCTCTTGACGGCGGCGAGGCCGTTGAGCGCGCTCTGGCGGGCGAGCGCCTTACCGGACTCGTCGGAGACACCGGCGCCGAGCTTGCCGGTCTCGGGGAGTGCGCCATCCACGAACGGCAGCTGGCCCGCCGTGAAGACGAGGTTGCCGGAGATGATGGCCGGCACATAGGCGGCCACCGGCTTGGCGAGCTCGGGGAGGGTGATTCCGAGCTCCGCGAGCCGTTCATCCACTGTCGTCATGATGCGTCCTCTTTCTTTTCGCGCTTCAGGTAGGCGACGAGTCCGCCCTCGGGGCCGGTCACCACCTGCACCAGTTCCCACCCCTCGGAGCCCCAGTTATTGAGGATCGCCGAAGTGTTGTGGACGATGAGGGGGGTAGTCAGGTACTCCCAGGTTGTCATTTGTCGGCTTTCGCTCAGGTTGGTATACGCATCGGTCGCGTACCATCGATCATATGTCTGCCCAAAAGCTTCAGCCCCGCGGTGTCCTTGGCGCCATAGGCGGGATGGTCGGTTTCAGCGCACTCGCTGGACTTCTCGTCACGGTCATGGTGACGCCAGCCCTTGCCGTGACCGGCATGACGGCAAACAACACCATCGGAATCTTCGAGAGCCTCCCCGACTTTATCGCCATCGGCGACCAGCCGCAGAAGAACGAGATCTACACGTACAGCAAGGTCGACAAGGAAACCGGCATGCCGGTCAAGCCGGTCCGCATCGCAAGCGTCTTCAACCAGAACCGCGAAGAGATCAAGTGGGAGCAGGTTGGCGACAACCTCAAGCACGCCACCCTGTCCGGTGAGGACCGCCGCTTCTACGAGCACGGCGGAGTCGACGTCACCGGTGTCATTCGCGCGGCAGTCAAGAACGCCGCGGCCGGTGGAGTCGAGGGTGGTGCATCCACACTCACCATGCAGCTGGTCAAGAACATCTACATTCAGCAGGCACTCGAGGAGCCCACGGAAGAGCTCCGCAAGGCCGGTATCAAGAAGGCACAGGAGGCCAGCTTCGAGCGCAAGCTCAAGGAGATGAAGCTCGCCATCGGCCTCGAGAAGCGCTACACGAAGGACGAGATTCTCCTCGCTTACCTGAACATCGCCGGATTCGGCGGTACCACCTACGGCATCCAGGCCGCGGCCCAGCGCTATTACAACGTCTCGGCAGCCGACGTCACCGTTGCCCAGGCAGCGAGCCTCATGGCCATCGTGCAGGAGCCCGGGGCCCGAAGCCTCGACACTCCCGACCACTACGCCGCGAACCAGGTTCGCCGCGATTCGATCATCAAGACGATGTACACCGAGAAGTACATCACCGCGGCCGAACGTGACGAGGCCCTGGCGACCCCGGTGGACAAGACCACCGTCATCCTCACCAACCCGAAGAACGGTTGTGTCGCAGCCAACAAGTACGCGCGCCAGTTCTGCGACTACGTGGTGAAGAGCGTCAAGGACTTCGAAGCTCTCGGTTCGAGCGAGGTCGAGCGCAAGGCCAAGTGGGCGATCGGCGGATACAAGGTCTACACGACCCTGAACATGGACCTGCAGAAGGTCGCCGTCGAGACGGTGCAGCAGTACGCGCCGAACAACGAGACCCGCATGGAGCTCGGAGCATCGTCCACGACCATCCAGGTCGGCACCGGACGCATCCTCACCATGGCGCAGAACAAGGACTTCGACGACACCTCGGCGGCCAAAAAGAATATTCGCGCCACCGCCCTGAATTTCAATACGGATGACGCCTACGGCGGCTCGCGTGGCTTCCAGGTCGGGTCGACGTACAAGGTCTTCACGCTCATCAACTGGCTTCAGCAGGGTCTCGGACTCAAAGAGGTTGTGAATGCGAACCCGCGAACTGTCAACCAGGCCGAATTCGCCGACAGTTGCGGCGGTCCGTGGAGTGGTCCGTGGAAGTTCCGCAATGACTCCGGTGAGACGGGAACCCGCACGGTCATGTCGGCAACCGCCGGATCGGTCAATGGCGCCTTCGTGACCATGGCGCTGCAGCTCGACCAGTGCAACACCAAGAAGGCGGCTGAGTCGCTGGGCGTTCACACCGCAATCCTCAAGGACAACCCGAAGACGAAGTTCGTCGAGAACGTCCTTGAGACGAACCCGTCCTCCATCCTCGGCACCAACGACATCGCCCCCATGACGATGGCCGCGGCCTATGCAGGTATCGCCAACAACGGCACCTACTGCGCTCCGATCGCCGTCGATTTCTTCATCAACTCCGACGGCGAGAAGGTTGCGGGTCAGGCGCGTGACTGCCGCCCCGGAATCGACCCCGAGGTCGCGGCTGCGACGCAGTTCGCCCTCGCGGGAGCGATGAACGCGTACGGCGCCAACCCGCACGACGGCATCCCGATCATCGGCAAGACGGGTACCACCAACGAGTCGAAGCAGACGTACATCATCGGCGCGACCACGAAGGTATCGACCATCGTATGGGTGGGAAACATCAAGGGCACCTATCCGATGCGCAGCTACCCGAGCGGTGGAACGCTGCGGCACACCATCGGTCGCATCATCATGGGCGCGGCCAACAACATCTACGGCGGCGGCGAGTTCCCCGAGCCGCCCGCGAGACTGATGACGGGCACCGGTATCCCGCTCCCCAATTTCATCGGCGCGTCATCCGGCTCCACCAAGACGGCTATCGAGGGTCTCGGCCTGACCTACGCCGCCGGAGGAGAGATGGATTCCGCTCTCCCCAAGGGCCAGGTCGCCCGCACCTCTCCCGGTGCCGGAACCGTCATGGCACGTGGTCAGTCGGTCAAGGTCTGGCGCAGCAACGGAGCGCTCGTGAAACTCCCCGACGCCGTCACCGGCAACCCGAGTTTCAACGACGGCCGTGACATCCTCGTGAACGCAGGATTCACCAATGTTGCGGAGACCTGTGCGGTCATCACCGATCCGCAGTTGGAGAACAAGGTCGTCTCGAGTAGTCCATCTCCCGGCGCCGCCTGGTCGAAGGCCAAACAGGTCAAGCTGGGCGTGGGCCACCTGGTCTGTCCGTGAGTAAGCCCTCTTCGGTCGCGGCCGCTGCGCTAGGCGTGGCGGCCGCTGCCGGTCTGGGAGCGTTCGCGTGGGGCTCCCTCGTGGAGCGCAACTGGTTCCGGGTTCGCCACGAAGTCCTGCCCGTGCTCGACCCCGGTGCGCGGCCGATCACCGTGCTGCACATCGCCGACCTGCATCTGGCCCCGTGGCAGCAGCGCAAGATGGACTGGGTGCGCGAACTCGCGCGCCTCGAGCCCGACCTCGTCGTCAACACCGGCGATAACCTCGGGCACACCGACGCCTACGACGCCCTCGAGTACGCCTTCGAGCCGTTCGCGGGAGTTCCGGGTGTCTTCGTCAACGGATCGAACGACTATTACGGGCCGCACTTCAAGAACCCGATGCGGTACTTCACGGCCCCCTCCCCCGCAGGCAAGGCCGCCGTCCACCTCGACACTGCTCGCCTCGAAGGGCACTTCACCGATCAGCTCGGCTGGCTGAGCCTCAACAACACGGCCCGGGCGATGTCGATCAAGGGCTCACGCATCGAGTTCTTCGGCACCAACGACGCACACCGCAACTGGGACAGGCTCGGCGACCTCCCCGGAGCCATCGAGACGGTGCGTGAGAACGTGGACTGGGCCGACGGTCGCTCCGGTGTCGACACCCTGAGCATCGGCGTCACGCATGCCCCCTACCAGCGGGTGCTCGACTCCTTCGTGAACAACGGCGCGGACGTGATCTTCGCCGGGCACACGCACGGCGGGCAGGTTCGGGTGCCCGGGCTGCCCGCGCTCGTCACGAACTGCGACATCCCGCGTGACCAGGCGCAGGGGCTCAGCCTGTGGCACAACGCCCGCCAGACCGCGTACCTCAACGTGTCTGCGGGCCTCGGAACCTCCATCTATGCCCCGGTTCGGTTCGCCTGCAGGCCCGAAGCCGTCGTAGTGACTCTGACAGCCGGAGATATCGGCTATTCTTGATGAGGCTCGTCTCGCAAGGGGCGAAACAATCGGGGTATGGCGCAGTTTGGTAGCGCGCGTCGTTCGGGACGACGAGGTCGCAGGTTCAAATCCTGTTACCCCGACAGCAACACAGAAGGGCCGCAGAGATGCGGCCCTTTTTCTGTCCCTACTCGAAGTCGGGATCCGGCCCCTCGACATAGCTGAAGGCGGCACGTGGTCGGCGGCCGTTGTTGAGCACCCCGTCGCTCTCCTCGAGGTAGCACTTTCCGCAGAGGCTCTCGTAGGAGACCTCAGCTCCGTCGATCGCCACCTGATCGCCATCGAAAATGAACTGCCCGTCGATCGTGCGGGCGTTGAACACGGCCTTGCGACCGCAGCGGCAGATGGTCTTGAGCTCTTCGAGCGAGTGCGCGACCTCCAGAAGGCGTCGGCTGCCCGGGAAAGCGACTGTCTGAAAATCGGTGCGGATGCCGTAGGCCAGCACGGGCACGCCCTCGAGGATCGCGATGCGCAGGAGGTCGTCGACCTGGCTCTCGGTGAGGAACTGCGCCTCATCCACGAGCAGGCAGCTAACGTCGAGCCCGGTCTGCTTGCGCACTCGCGCGCGCTGGGCGGAGAACGCCTCGTAGATGTCTTCGTCGCGGGCGACGGTGAAGTCCACTGGGCGGGTGACGCCCAGGCGCGAGACGATGTCGGAGTCGCCCTTGGTGTCGACCTGCGGCTTCGTGAGCAGCACCTGCTGGCCACGCTCCTCGTAGTTGTAGGCGGCCTGCAACAGCGCTGTGCTCTTGCCGCTGTTCATGGCTCCGTAACGGAAGTAGAGCTTGGACATCAGTTGAGGTATCCGTCCTCCGCGGCGCGACGGATCAGTTCCGCTCGCTTGCTCGCGGGTCGATTGGCTTTGACGTACTTCTCACGCACACGGCGCAGGTAGGTTTTGGCGGTCTCGTACTGCACGTTCATCGCGGCGGCGACCTCGGCGGTGCTCGCTCCCGTCACGTAGTGCCTGAGGGCTTCGATCTCACCGGGGCTCAGTTTGGGCCGGATCGTTGTGCTCGCACCCACGGGCAGTGGGCGCCAGTCACGAGGGAGAGTGGAGTCACTGCGCACTCCCATGACCGTGCGGGCTGCATCCATCACCTCACGCATCGAGAGGGTCTTCGAGAGGAAGGCGGAGGCACCGGCATCGAGGGCGCGCTCGCGGGACTCGCGGCTGTCGAGGCTGGAGAGCACGATCACCTTCGCCCCGGCCGCACGGCAGGTGCGCACGCGGGCTTCGATCGAGACGGGCTCCTTGAGCTGGAAATCGAGGAACACGAGGTCGGTCGGAAACTTGTCGCTGTGCACGAGCTGCAGCCAGGTGCTCGCGCTGAGCACGAGGTCGAAGTCGGGGGCGTTGGCGGCGATCCAGCTGGTCAGGCTGTCGAGCAGCACCTCGTGGTCGTCGAGGATCGCGAGGCGCACGCCGGTTCGCTCTGGTACCTCGAAACCGGGCGCGAAGAGCGATCCGGCTTCATCGATGTCCATAGCCAAATCCTAGTCGGAGCGCAGGACGCTCCATCTCGACCCGGAGATCGCGGAACAGGATCTGCATCACGGCGAGATAGGGGTCGAGCAATTCGTGCAGGGCGCCGGCGGGAACGTCGACCCGTGCGCCCAGCGAGAGTCGGTAGCCGACTCCGTGGGGCACGAGTTTGATGTCGAGGGAGCCGGGTTCGAAGCCGGCCTGGCCGTGCAGGGCGACGAGCACGGCGCGCAACACCGTGCGCTGGTCGATGGTCATCAGGTCGGCGAGGTGCGATTCATCCCGGATGCCCGCGCTCCCGCCCGCGACGCCGCCGAGTTGCTCGAGCACTCCGTCGAGCCAGCTCCTGTCTGCCTCGGCCACCATCACCGCGCGGATGTTCTCGGCCAGGGACCGGGCATCCCCCCGGTCGGCGTCGGTCACGGACGATGCCGCGAGCACCCTTGTGAAGTAGGGCACCACGTCCTGGTTGAGGATCGTCACGCGGTCCTGCTGCACGGATCGGGCGATGCCGTCACTGCGCGAGCCGACCAGCGCGTCGGTGGACATCGTTGCGAGGCTCTCCCAGCGATCGAGGCTCGCGACGAGCTCGTGGGCGAAGACCGCGGAGCCCGCAGCGAGGGCGAGCACAGGGGTCACCGCGACCACCACGAGAACGTGGATGGGAGCCGCCGAGGCGAGCGTGCCGTACTGCGCCACGGTAGTGACGGCGACGACGATCGTGGAGATGACCCCCGCGACCGCGATGCTGCGTGCCGGACGGAAGGGTGCGACGGCGAGCAGGAACAGCCCGACGACGGAGGGGCCCCAGTCGTCGCGCACGTAAGCGTTCTCACCCCACATCGATGCTGCCCCGAAGACGTGGGCGAGCAGCGCTCCACCGACGACGAGCACCATGCTCGGGCGGTCGAACGGCGCCCGCATCGGATTCGATGCCCGGGCGAAGACGACACCGGTTGCGACGGTCAGCAGCAGCGACATCACCGCGAGGATCGGATCGACCACGTCTTCGACGTTGAGCGCGATCATGATCGCGGCGTAGAACGGCACGGCGATGGCGGCGAGCAGGCTCGTCGGACGCCCGACGAGGGCGGCTAGGGGGTCGCGCTGTTGCAGGGTGCGTTCCCGGATCATCGCCGCACCGCCGCGGACGCTCGCGAGCCGCCGGGCTCGGTATCGGTGGATGCCGGCACCCGGATCAGCACGGACGTGCCCCGCCCGGGGGTCGACCAGAGCTGCACGGACCCCCCAACGCCTTCGATGCGCGAGCGCACGGAATGCCGAAGTCCCAGTCGATCGGAACCCGTCTCGCCGATGACGAATCCGACTCCCGCATCGACGACCATGACCGACACGTCGGATTCGGATCCGTAGAGAACGACCTCGGCGCGATCGGTTCCCGCGTGGTCGACCACGTTGACGAGGCACTGCCGCACGGCGAGTGCCACTGCCGTCGCGCCGTCGACCGCGAGCCGGGAGAGCGCCGACAGGTCGCCGCTCACGTCGATCGTGAGACCCCGTGCACCGATCTCGTCGATGACTTTCGCGAGCCTGCTCGTCGTCCAGACCGTCGATGTCTCTGCGGCACTCTCCCCGTGGCCGAGAAGCCACTCCTCGCCGACCAGGGCAGACAGGTCCCGTTCGATCTGCTCCCGCAGCTTGCGCGGAAGCTGTTCGTCCCCCGCCTCGGCGATTGCCGCGAGGTTGCCGAGCACCGTGTCGTGAAGCATCGCGGCGGCACGGATCTCGAGCGATTGCCGCACCGTGGAGAGGTGCTCGTCACGCGCGGCGCGGTACAGGCCGGGTCCCGCAGCGAGCACCCGGGTGCGTCCGGCGGCGATGAGGGCGAGCACGATTCCGAGCAGGGCGACGACGATGATCGTTGTACCGTCCAGTCGCGCGGGCATTCCGCTCGGCATCGCGCCCAGCACCGTCGCGAAGCCGCCGAAGACGAAGGCGGCGAACATCCAGCCGGCGGCGGGAAGCACGCCGGAGCCAACCCCGCCGATCAGGATCAGCGCAACCTTGGGCAGGGTGAAGATGAAGGTGTCCGTGGTCGTCGCGGTGGGGTAGAGCTGGCTCGACGCCAGCACGAACCAGAAGATGCTCGCCGACCCGATGAGCAGGTAGCCCACGGTTGCGGCGAGACTGGGTCGCCAGGCGAGCAGCCACAGCATCGCGAGCATGGGCAGCAGGGCGAGAGTCGTGGGCCAGAGCAGCCTCTCGGGGTACGCGGTCTGCAGCAGGAGCGTAGAGGCGATCGTGAGCAGAAGGCAGACCGCCGCAGTCACGTGGCAGGCCCGCGCGTAGGCCCAGCTCACACCGTGGGATGCGAGATGGATGGGGAACCCCAACGACATCCGTACGCCCCTTCGTGCCCACCAGTGTTACGAGCGTAGGTCACCCTAACCCCGACTACCTCCCCCAGTTCGGGTTCAGGCCAGGCTTCCCGCGATGAGAGCCCGGTGTGGCCCCGACCAGCGGCGTCGCAGCCACCGGTCGTGGCTCGCGATGATGACCGCGCCGGGATAGCCGCCGAGCGCATCCTCGAGCTCTGTCGCAAGGCCGAGCGACAGGTGGTTCGTGGGTTCGTCGAGCAGGAACACGTGCGGTGGCCGCGCGATGATCGTGGCGAGGGCGAGCCTGCGCTGCTGCCCGATCGAGAGCGAGCCCACGGCCCGGTCGAGGTCGCGCTGCGGCAGCAGGCCGAGGCTCGAGAGAGGCACGGTCTCTTCGCGCCGATCCCCCACCGCGTCGCGGTAGATCACGCGGGCCGATCGTGTCGCGTCCTTCCACCGAACGTCCTGCGCGAGCAGACCGACGCGCAGCCCGCGACGCCTGCGCACCGAGCCCGACGTCGTGGCGAGCTGCCCGGCGAGCAGCTCGAGCAGGCTCGACTTTCCCGCGCCGTTCGCACCCGTGAGCAGCAGCCGGGTCGTCGGCCCCACGGTCAGGTCGTCGATGGCGAGACGCCCCTCGACCCGCGCGTTCTCAACGCTGATGAGGGCGTCCGCATCCTCCAGTGAATGCCAGCCGTTCGGGATGCCCGCAAAGCTCAGGATCTCCGTCGGCCGCTCCACGCGGCTCCGCTCGAGGTCGTCGAGCCTCCCCCGCGCGTTACGCACCCGACGACTGATCTGGCCTTCCACCGTGTTCTTCTTGAGACCCTTCGCCATCCTGTCGTTGTCACGCCACGGTCGGTTGTGCGCGATGTCCCGCGAGGTCGTGGCGATGGAGAGCTCGAGCTCGCGCAGCTCCTGCTCCTCCGCCTCGAACCTCGCCTCCCAACGGGCACGCTCGGCGGCCTTCGCCCCGAGGTAGTCGGTGTAGCTGCCGCCGAACCGACTCACGGTGCTGCGAGCGCCCGAATTGGGGTCGATGTCCACGAGCGCCGTGGCGACCTCGTCGAGGAAGGCCCGATCGTGACTCGCGAAGATCACCGGACCCCGCCAGTCGAGCAGCTGCTCGCGCAGGAAACCGACCGCAGCGTCGTCGAGGTGGTTGGTCGGCTCATCCAGCACCAGTGCATCAGGACGGGAAAGCAGTAGCGCGGCCAGCGCCACCCGGCTGCGCTGCCCACCCGAGATCGCGGCCAGTGGACGGTCGAGCGGCAGCCGCCCCACCCCGAGGCCCGCGAGGAGAGCGTCGCGGCGCGAGTCGACAGTCCACAACTCGGCAGCCTCGGCCGCGGCGAGGGCTCGTTCGTACCTTTCGGAGGCCGTCTGGCTCGTCGCGGCGGTGAGGTGGGCTGCGGCATCCCGCACCTCGGTCTCGAGAGCTCGCAGAGGCGCGATCGCCCGCTTGATGAGATCGCCGACCGTCTCGCGGGGGCCGTGCACAACCTCCTGGCGCAGCAGGCCGGTGCGACCTGGGCGCGAGACGATACCGCGGTCGGGCTCGATGTCGCCCGCAAGAATGCCGAGCAGGGTCGACTTGCCTGCACCGTTCTCACCAATGAGGCCGAGGCGCTCGGCACCGTCGATCACGAGCGAGAGGTCGGAGAACACGGCGCGGTCACCGAAGGAGTGGGAGATGCCGCTGAGGGAGATGTGTGATGTGCGCACGGAGACGCCCCTTCTCGAGATACGAGAGATTCCCGCCGGGCGGAGCCTCGGGCGCGGGACGGAGGGGGCGTTACAGGTTCACGAGGATCGAGGCTAGCCCCGACCCTCGCAACCTGTCAACAGGAGCTAGCGCGCGATCTGCAGCGAGCGAGCAGTATTCGTCATGACCTCGTCAGCCCGCTTCGGGTCGTCGGAGAGCAGCGTTCCGTAGCTCGGCACCATGGCGGTGAGGGCGGGCTTCCAGCCCTCGATGCGATCGGGGAAGCACTTCTCGAGCAGACCGAGCATGATCGGCACGGCGGTCGAGGCTCCCGGAGAGGCACCCAGCAGGCCGGCGATCGAACCATCAGCGGACGCTACGACCTCGGTGCCGAACTGCAGCACTCCGCCCTTCTTGTCGTCCTTCTTGATCACCTGCACGCGCTGGCCCGCGGTGATGCGGTACCAGTCGGCGGGATCGGCGCTGGGCACGAACTCGCGCAGCGCATCGAACTTGGTGTTCTTGCTCGCGGTGAGCTGGCTGAGGAGGTACTTCACAAGGCTTAGGTTGCTCGCACCGGCCGCAACCATCGGCACGAGGTTGTGCCAGCGGATCGACGCGAACAGGTCGAGCAGCGAGCCGGACTTCAGGAACTTCGGGCTGAACCCCGCGTACGGCCCGAACATCAGGCTCGGGTTGCCGTCGACGACACGCAGGTCGAGGTGCGGCACCGACATGGGCGGCGAGCCGACCGAGGCCTTGCCGTAGACCTTGGCGACGTGGCGGGCGACGACCTCGGGGTTGTCGGTGCGCAGGAACTCGCCGCTCACCGGGAAGCCGCCGAAACCGCGGATCTCTTTGATGCCCGACTTCTGCAGCAGGCCGAGGGCGTATCCGCCTGCACCCACGAAGACGAAGCGTGCGTGCGTCTGCATGGGCGTCTGGCCGACCTCGTCGCGCCAGGACACGCGCCAGGTGTTGTCCTTCTCACGCTTGAGTCCCGTGACCCGGGCGTGCCCGGTGAACTCCGCACCATTGTCGGTCAGGTAGCGGATGAGGGTTCGGGTGAGGGCGCCGAAGTCGACATCGGTGCCTGCAGCGATGCGGGTGGCAGCGATGGGCTGCGACTTCGCTCGCCCCGGGATGAGCAGCGGCGACCAGCCACGAATCACCTCGGCGTCTTCGCTGAACTCGAGTCCGGCGAACAGCGGGTGGTCCTTGAGTGCGTCGTACCGCTTGCGAAGGTATTCGACGTTGTCCTCGCCCCAGACGAAACTCATGTGGGCTGTCGCATTGATGAAGGATGACGGTTCCGGAAGCTTGCCGGTGTCCACGAGGTGCGCCCAGAACTGGCGTGACACCTGGAACTGCTCGTTCACCTTCACGGCACTCGCGATGTCGATGGTGCCGTCGGGACGCTCGGGCGTGTAGTTGAGCTCGCACAGGGCCGAGTGTCCGGTGCCCGCGTTGTTCCACGGGTTCGAGCTCTCGAGGGCGACCTGGTCGAGCCGCTCGAAGATGCGGATCTCCCAGTCGGGCTGCAGCTGCTTGAGGATGGTGCCGAGCGTGGCACTCATGATGCCGCCACCAATCAGCGCGACGTCGATGGGCTTCTTCACGGCTTCAACTTTACCCGCCCGCGGGCAGGCCCAGTTTCGTGAGCTCAGAGTCCATGCGCTTTGCCATCTCCGCGTAACCGTCGTTGTTCGGGTGCAGCCCGTCCGCGGCCATCCATTCCTGGTGACCCTCGATCCAGTGCGAGGCGCCGGCGATGTAGTCGGACCCGGTGCGCTCGGCCGCATCCCGAACCCAGCCGATGATGACCTCGACCGATTCGGGGCGGTCATCCGTGTACCAGAACGGCTCGACCACGATGAAGCGCGCGTCGGGCAGGGCTGCGGTGAGCTTGTCGAAGTCGGCGTTGATGGCGTCGTAGATCGCGTTCGCCTCTTCGGGGTACGAGAAGTTGTCGTTCAGCCCCATCGTGACGAATACGATGTCGGGATCGTTGGCGATGACCTGATCGGGCAGGTCGTCGACGCTTCCGCGGTTGGTGACGAAGCCGAGGCCGTTGACGCTCGGGTTGAACTCCTGCCAGTTGCGGGCCTTCGACACGATCGTGGACCAGCGGAGGTCGGCTGCGCTGGCGCCCGTGCCGAGAGTGTAGGAGTCGCCGTAGAACGCGACCTTGTCGCCGGTGCCCGTGACTCCCGTCGCGTCGGGGGTCGCGCAGCCGGCGAGGCCCGCCACGATGAGGATGGTGGCGGCCGCAAGAGTTCGCTTCATGTCAGCTATTCGACACCGTCGCGGGTTTGGGTGGGTTGGGGGCGCGCTGGTGAGTGCGCTTCTGCAGGACTTTCCGGGGGCACGTACCGCTCCGCAGGATTCTCGACGCCCTTCGAGACGGTTCTTCCTGCGCAACTGCACACGGGGGCGGGCACGTCCTCTCCTCCCCCGATGACGATTCGGGATGTCCCTACGCACTTTTCGCAGGAACGCTCCGATGAATAGACCAGTCCGACAATGTTCGTGAGATGAAGACCGAACTCCGCACGACTATGCAGAGCGCCGGCGGGCTCATCCGCACGAGCACGCTGCGACGCCTCGGGTTCACACGCCGCGACATCGAGGCCGGACTCAAGGAAAGGAGCA
Source organism: Glaciihabitans arcticus (assembly GCF_004310685.1). Taxonomy (NCBI): domain Bacteria; kingdom Bacillati; phylum Actinomycetota; class Actinomycetes; order Micrococcales; family Microbacteriaceae; genus Glaciihabitans; species Glaciihabitans arcticus. The sequence continues at coordinate 75,030 of NZ_SISG01000002.1, forward strand.
TGACCCGCGTCTTTCGTCCATGGGTCGCGCTGAGAAGCGCAGAGCGGGACGCGATCATCGCCGTGAGTCATCACGGCCGACTCACCAACGCGTCGGCCCTCGGAAGCTATGGGGTGTGGCGCGGCCTCGATCGCGCCGTTCATGTCCTCGTACCCAGGACGGATCGCGGCGCTGCCACAGCTCCCCCGGTGTCACTCGAGGTGTTCGTCGCTCCGGAGCATCCCACCAACGGAGTGGTGAGGCACTGGGGCGGCGCTCCACCAGGCAACCGGGAATGGCGGGTGCCACCGATTCACGCTCTTGCGTCATTCGCACTCACGCAATCCGCAGAGATGTTCGTCGCGGCGGTCGACAGCGCGCTGCACGAGAAGGTCGTGAAGCCCTCCGATATGCCGGAGTTGCGAGCCCTGCTCCCGCGTCGACTGCGGAGACTCCTCGACCTGGTAGACGAAAGGTCCGAGGCGGGATGCGAGTCGCTCGCACGACTGCGTCTGGCTCCATTGAGTCGGTCAATCGACATTCAGGTGCAGATCGGACCTCACCGTGTTGATCTGCTCGTCGACGGCTGGCTGATCATCGAGATTGACAGTGAGAAGTGGCACTCAGGGACCCGCGTCGCCGACAGTCGACGTGACACCGACCTGATCCGTCGCGGCTACCGCATCAAGCACTTCGACTACTCCGAGGTGATCTACGAGTGGCCCAAAGTTGAGGCGTCAATCATTGAGATGCTTCGAAACCCGCCCGCGACGCGTCCGGCGCGTACCGCTTAGCAGGAAGTTCGGGCCAGTCCCGCAACGCAAGTCCTGCGCAACGGTACAGCCGCATGAAATTCCTGCGGAGCGGTACGGGCCAACCCGAGTACTACACCGCGGCGAGTTGGGCCGCCACGAGCTCCGCGATCTGCACCGCGTTAAGTGCTGCACCCTTGCGCAGGTTGTCGTTGGAGATGAAGAGCGCGAGACCGCGTCCGTTCGGCACACCCTCGTCCTGGCGGATGCGCCCGACGTACGACGGATCCTTGCCTGCCGCCTCGAGGGGGGTAGGGACATCCACCAGCACAACACCGGGGGCGTCAGCGAGCAGCTCCTTGGCGCGCGCAACGGACAGCGGCGAGGCGAACTCGGCGTTGATGGCGAGCGAGTGGCCGCTGAAGACCGGAACACGCACGCAGAGTCCGCTGACCAGCAGGTCGGGAAGCTCGAGGATCTTGCGGCTCTCGTTGCGCAGCTTCTTCTCCTCGTCGGTCTCGAAGAGGCCGTCGTCGACGAAGCTTCCGGCCTGTGGGATGACGTCGAACGCGATCGTCTTCGGGAAGGTTTCGGCGGCACCGAAGTCGATCGACGAGCCATCGTGCACGAGTGAGCGCGGGTCCTGCTCGATAGCCGCCTTCGTCTGGGCGTAGAGCTCCTCGCCGCCGACGAGTCCGGCGCCGGAGACGGCCTGGTAGGTGGAGACGATGAGGCGCTCGAGGGCGGCCTCCTCGTGCAGCACCTTCAGCACCGGCATCGCTGCCATGGTGGTGCAGTTCGGGTTCGCGATGATGCGCTTGCGGGCCTCGGCGATCGCGTGCGGGTTGACCTCGCTGACGACGAGCGGCACGTCGGGGTCCATGCGGAACGCGGACGAGTTGTCGATCACGAGCACACCGGCAGCGGCGAAGCGCGGCGCCTGGGCCTTGGAGGTCGCGCCTCCCGCGGAGAAGATCGCGATGTCGAGACCGGTCGGGTCGGCGAGCGACGCGTCTTCCACGACGATGTCTTCGCCCTTGAAGGTGAGCGTGGTTCCGGCGCTGCGGGCGGAAGCGAAGAAACGGATCTCCTCGATGGGGAAGTCGCGCTCAGCGAGCAGCGTGCGCACAACCGCGCCGACCTGTCCGGTCGCTCCGACGACACCGATACGTACACCGCTCATGCTGCTACTCCCTGGGGCATATGGAAGTGCCCATTCTATCCGCGAGGCGGCTGATGTTACGGGCGGTGGCAGTGCATCGACGAAGGTTGGCCGATCAGCGGCCGGTTCCGCCGTGAACGACGGCCTCGGTGTCGGCATCCAGACCGAAGGCCTTGTGCACAACGCGCACAGCCTCGTTGACCGTGTCCGCGCGGGTGACGACGGAGATGCGGATCTCCGAGGTGGAGATCATCTCGATGTTGATGCCTGCTTCGAACAACGCTGTGAAGAGCTGGGCGGTGACGCCGGCGCTCGAGCGCATGCCTGCACCGACGACAGCGAGCTTGCCGATCTGGTCGTCGTGCTGCAGCGAGTCGAAGCCGACCTCGGCCTGCTCCGCGGTGAGCGCGGTGAGGGCTGCCTGCGCGTCCGACTTGGGCAGCGTGAAGGAGATGTCGGTGCGACCGGTCGAAGCCGTCGACACGTTCTGCACGACCATGTCGATGTTCGCGTTCGTCTTCGCGACGATGGTGAAGATCTGCGCTGCCTTGCCCGGGATGTCCGGCACACCGACAACGGTGATCTTGGCCTCGCTCAGGTCGGCGGCGACGCCCGTGATGATCGGCTCTTCCACGTTCTCTCCCTCGATCGAGGCGACGACCAGCGTTCCCTCGTTGTTGTTAAACGATGACCGCACATGCAGCGTCACACCGTGGCGACGCGCGTACTCGACGGCGCGGATGTACAGGACCTTCGCCCCGCCGGCCGCCAGCTCGAGCATCTCTTCGCTCGTGATCCTGTCGATCTTTCGAGCGGATGGCACGACTCGCGGATCCGCCGTGAAGACTCCATCAACATCCGTGTAGATCTCGCAGACCTCGGCTCCGAGCGCTGCCGCGAGGGCCACCGCGGTCGTGTCCGATCCGCCCCGGCCGAGGGTGGTGATGTCGCCCGTGCCGCGGTTGAAGCCCTGGAACCCGGCCACGATGGCGACTGCTCCCTGGTCGAGAGCTTCGCGCACACGTTTGGGCGTGACATCCACGATTCTGGCAGAGCCGTGCTGGGCATCGGTGATCATGCCGGCCTGACTGCCGGTGTAGCTGCGGGCCTCGACGCCGAGACCCTTGATCGCCATGGCGAGCAGGGCCATCGAGATGCGCTCGCCCGCGCTCAGCAGCATGTCGAGTTCGCGGCCGCCCGGAACGGGCACCACCTTCTCAGCGAGGTCGAGCAGCTCGTCCGTGGTGTCGCCCATGGCGCTCACAACGACGACGACCTCGTGGCCGGCCTTGCGGGTCTCGACGATTCGCTTGGCGACGCGCTTGAGGCCTTCGGCGTCAGCGACGGAGGATCCACCGTACTTCTGTACGATCAGGCTCACGTGGTACTCCCGGGCAGTCTCGATGTGCGGCGCAGAATTCGCGCCCACCGGTCGATCTTAGCCAATCCGGCAGACCCGGATCGCGAGGTTACGAGAGGCAGGCATGGTCGTCGAATACGTCATAGCGTCGAACGACCTGATGCGCCGTTTGCTCCCCGCGGGCGGTGACGAGTACACCTACCCACGGCCCCTTCGCACGCTGCTCCGCCAGGGCATCAGCCGAGAAAGCGGCGGCCTGTTCTTCGGGAGCCACCTGCGGGCGAATCGGCACCTCCTCTCTCCCAGCGACATCGTCGGGTCCGAGGCGCTCATCAACTCGTTCCACATCGAGGATTTCGTCTCCGCGAAACTCGGGGTCGGCTCCGATGCATGGGCACGGCAGTGCGTGGGGCTTGCCGTGCAGTTCGGCCGCGACGTGCTCGAGATGGCCGCGAACGCGTTCCCCCAGCCGATACGCATAGCGATCACGCTCGACCAGGGCACCCAGCTCTTCCCCGGCGACGAGGAGGGCAGCGTGCCCAGCTGCACCCTCAGATTCTGGGGCATCCGCCCGGGCGTGCCCGAGTATTTCGCCGAGCCGTCCGCCTACGACACGGAGCCCTTCCTCCTCCTCTCCCGGGTCGAGTCGTGAGCGCCGTGATTACCGCGAACGACGAGATGCAGCGGTGGGTGGATGACGCCGCGCGTTACCCGCGCGCGGTGCCGGCGCGCCTCAGGCTGCTGCTCGACGGCGGACTCGCCCAGGTTGCGGGCGGCACCTACTTCAGCGAGCCCTCGGCCGACCTCGTGACGCGACTTCCGGCCGCCGAGCTCGAGGCCTTTGTGAACCAGGTGTCGATCGACTCTTTGAAGACCGTGCAGCGGCTCGAGAAGGGCTCCGAACCGTGGTGCTACGAAGCCGTGGCGATCGCCATCGCGTTCGGGGAGCGGGTGCTGGAGCTTGCGGGCGGGTTTGTGACGGTTGTGCTCGATGTCGATGAGGAACGGTCGTCGTGTGTGCTGCGGCTGACGTCGGAGGCGTGGCATCCCGCACACCCTGATGAGGTTGCGTGGCTGGAGATGACGCGCGACTAGAGGTACCGGCTAGTTCTCGACGAGACGGCGGCCCTCGAAGGCGCGGCCGAGGGTGACCTCGTCGGCGTACTCGAGGTCGCCGCCGACGGGGAGGCCCGACGCGAGGCGCGTGACGCGCAGGTTCGGCTGCACGAGCAGGCGCTGAAGGTAGGTCGCGGTCGCCTCGCCCTCGAGGTTCGGGTTGGTCGCGATGATGACCTCGGTGACCGTGCTGTCGTTCAGTCGCGCGAGCAGCTGGCGGATGCTGAGGTCGTCGGGTCCGACGCCGTCGATCGGGCTGATGGCGCCGCCTAGCACGTGGTACAGCCCACGGAATTCGCGGGTGCGCTCGATCGCGACCACGTCTTTAGCCTCCTCGACCACGCAAATGGTGGCCGGCGAGCGACGCGGGTCGCGGCAGATGGTACAGGTGTCCTGTTCGGTCACGTTGCCGCAGATGCTGCAGAAGCGCACTTTGTCACGGATCTCGGTGAGCACCTCGGCGAGACGCGTGACGTCGACGCTCTCGGTCTGCAGGATGTGGAACGCGATGCGCTGGGCGGACTTCGGACCGATGCCCGGCAGCTTGCCGAGCTCGTCGATGAGTTCCTGGACGATTCCTTCGTACACGGGCTAGTTGCCTTCCGCCTGCGGAACGACCCGCGGCGCGACGGTCTGCTCCTCGATGAAGCTGGCGCCGAGAATTTCGCGCACAACCGATTCGCCGTAGCGGGCCTTGTCACCGTTCTTGTCGAGGGATGCATCTGCCGCCGTCTTGCGAACGACGGGCCTCGGCTGCCGAGGGCCGGCCACCGGCTCAGACTCGGGGATTGAGGCGACGGCCCAGCCGGAGCTGTCCGTGGCGGGGGCGTCGGGCTCGGGCGCCTGTTCGTCGCTGGGGGCGGAAGCCTGAGCCTCGACCCGCGCGATGAACTTGACCCGCACGCCCAGCACGGAGACGATCGCCTTGCGCAGGTGCTCGCTCACGCTGTCGCCGCTCGGGTTGGGCTGCTTGAAGCTGTTGGAGTCGTTCTCGCTCACGAACGACACGGTGAGCACGTCGTCCTGGAAGCCGCGCGCGGTTGCCGTCTGCAGCACCATCCAGGCGTTGAGCTTGGCGCTGCGCACGACCTCGAGGATCTCGGGCCAGGAGTCCTTCACCTGTGCAAAGGTGACCGGACCGGCCGCGGTGACGGGCTCGGCGGGCTTTTCGACGGGCTGCTCTGCGGGCTTTTCGACAGCGGCCGCTGCGGGGGCGGCCGGCTTCTCGACGACGGGTTCCGGAGCACGCACGGGCTCCGCTGCGCGAACGGGCTCCGGGGCTCGCGCGGGCTCTGCCGCACGCACGGACTCGGCCGCTCGAACCGGGGCGGCAGCGGGAGCTGTTGCGGCAGGCGCAGCAGCACCCTCGACCCCCATGCGACGCTCGATGCGCTCGAGGCGGGCGAGCGAGCCGCGCTCGGTCTGGTCGCTCGCCGGAACGAGGATGCGCGCCATCATCAGCTCGAGGTGCAGTCGCGGCGAGGTGGCACCGGTCATCTCGGTGAGTGCGGCATTGACGATGTCGGCGGCGCGGGAGAGCTCGGCCTGGCCGAAGTTGATCGACTGCAGCGACATGCGCTCGAGCTGGTCGGCGGGGATGCCGCGCAGCACGGCGGCGCCGTGGTCGTTTGTCGCGGCGACGACGATGAGGTCGCGCAGGCGCTCGAGCAGGTCTTCGACGAAGCGGCGGGGATCCTGACCGGTCTGGATGATGCGGTCGACGGCGGAGAACACCGCCGCGCTGTCGCGGGCGCCGATCGAGTCGACGATCTCGTCGAGCAGCGCGCCGTGGGTGTAGCCGAGCAGGGCGACGGCCCTTTCGTACTCCACTTTGGTGCCCTCGGACCCCGCGATGAGCTGGTCGAGCAGCGAGAGGGTGTCGCGCACTGAGCCTCCGCCGGAGCGCACGACGAGCGGCAGCACACCGGGCTCGACGGTGACCTTCTCCTCGTCACACAGGTGCTGCACGTACTCGAGCATCTGGGCGGGAGGAACCAGGCGGAAGGGGTAGTGGTGCGTGCGGGAGCGGATCGTGCCGATGACCTTCTCGGGCTCGGTCGTTGCAAAGATGAACTTGACGTGCTCCGGCGGTTCTTCGACGATCTTCAGGAGCGCGTTGAATCCCTGCGGCGTGACCATGTGGGCCTCGTCGAGGATGAAGATCTTGAAACGATCGCGCGCCGGGGCGAATACCGCACGCTCACGGAGGTCGCGGGCGTCATCCACACCATTATGTGAAGCGGCATCGATCTCGACGACATCGAGGGAGCCGCCACCGTCGCGACTGAGCTCGACACACGAGGGGCAGACGCCGCAGGGGGTGTCGGTGGGACCTTCGGCGCAGTTCAGGCAGCGGGCCAGGATGCGGGCCGACGTGGTCTTGCCGCAGCCGCGCGGGCCGCTGAACAGGTACGCGTGGTTGACCCGGTCGGTGCGCAAGGCGGTACGGAGCGGATCCGTCACCTGCGACTGCCCGATGAGTTCCGCGAATGTCTCGGGCCGATAGCGGCGATAGAGGGCTGTGACCACGCGTCAAGACTACCCGGCGGCACCGACGCGAGCGCGGGTTGTGAACAGCAAGCTACGCCGAGGTCACCGCGAGCGTCTGGCGCGCGATCTCGAGCTCCTCGTTGGTGGGGATCACGAGCACCTCGACGGCGGCGCCATCCGGTGAGATGCGGCGCTCGGCGCGCGAAGAGAGCTCGTTGCGGTCGTCGTCGATTCGGATCCCCAGGAACTCGAGACCCGCGAGCGCACGACGGCGCAGCAGGGCGTTGTTCTCGCCGACGCCCGCGGTGAAGACGACGACATCCACGCCTCCGAGCTGCGCGATGTACGCGCCGAGATAGTGGCGGATGCGGTGCCTCCAGACGGCAAGGGCCGCGAGTGCCGCCTCATCCCCGTCGGCCGCGGCCTGCTGCACGTCGCGCATGTCGCCCGAGCCGGTGAGCCCGAGCAGCCCGCTGCGACGGTTGAGCAGGTCATCCAGTTCATCAACCGACAGGCCGGCCACGCGGTGCAGGTGGGTCAGCACGGCCGGGTCGAGGTCGCCGGAGCGGGTGCCCATCACCAGACCCTGCAACGGGGTGAGTCCCATCGAGGTGTCGATCGAACGACCTCCGTCGATTGCCGTGATGGATGCCCCGTTGCCGAGGTGCAGCACGATCGTCTTCAGCGACTCGAGTGGGCGGTTCACGAACAGGGCCGCGCGCTCGGAGACGTACTTGTGGGACGTGCCGTGGAAGCCGTAGCGCCGCACCCCGTGCTTCTCGGCGAGGGCACGGTCGATCGCGTAGGTGTACGCATCGGCGGGCATGGTCTGGTGGAAGGCCGTGTCGAACACTGCGACGTGCGGCACGCCGGGCAGCGCGACCCGGGCCGCGCGGATGCCGAGCAGATTCGCCGGGTTGTGCAGCGGCGCGAGGGCGGAGAGCTCGTCGATCGCCTTCTCCACAACGGGCGTGATGACCGTCGCGTCGGCGAACAGCGAGCCACCGTGCACCACGCGGTGGCCGACGGCGGCGATGGCGCTCGTGTCGCCGAGTCCGGCCAGCACCTGGTTGAGTCCCTCGGTGTGGTTCGCAGGATGCCCCGGCTCGCCGATCCGCTCGACCGAGCCCGACAGCATCGACTCCGCGGACTCCACATCGATCAGCTGGTACTTGATCGACGACGAGCCGGAATTTACGACGAAGACCTGTGTCACTGTGCTGTTCCTTGCGCCTGGATGGCCGTGATCGCGACCGTGTTGATGATGTCCCGCACGAGTGCTCCGCGAGAGAGGTCGTTGATCGGCTTGCGGAGTCCCTGCAGCACCGGTCCCACGGCGACGGCGTTGGCGCTGCGCTGCACGGCCTTGTAGGTGTTGTTGCCGGTATTGAGGTCGGGGAAGATGAACACCGTGGCACGGCCGGCCACCTGCGAACCGGGCATCTTCGACTGGCCGACCGCGGCATCCGCCGCAGCGTCGTACTGGATCGGCCCGTCGACGACGATGTCGGGTCGACGCTCGTGTACGAGGGCGGTCGCGGTGCGCACCTTCTCGACGTCGGCGCCCGAGCCGGACTCGCCGGTCGAGTAGCTCAGCATCGCCACACGCGGGTCGATGCCGAACTGGCCGGCGGTTCCGGCTGAGGAGATCGCGATGTCGGCGAGCTGCTCGCTGGTCGGGTCGGGCACCACGGCGCAGTCGCCGTAGACGAGCACCCGATCGGCGAGCGCCATGAAGAACACGCTCGAGACGACAGAGACCCCGTCGAGCGTCTTGATGACCTCGAAGCCTGGCTTGATGGTGTGGGCCGTGGTGTGCGCGGCCCCAGAGACCATGCCGTCGGCGAGGCCGAGGTGCACCATCATGGTGCCGAAGTAGGAGACGTCGGTGACGATGTCGCGCGCCGCCTCGACGGTCATGCCCTTGTGGGCCCGCACTCGCGCGTACTCCTCGGCGAAGCGCTGGCGGTGCTCCTCATCCGTCGGGCTGAGGATGGCGGCTCCCGCGATGTCGACACCGAGTCCGGCGGCGCGACCCCGCACCTCCGCCTCGTCACCGAGGATGGTGAGCTTCGCGACCCCGCGGCTGAGCAGCGTTCCGGCCGCGCGCAGGATGCGGTCGTCGTTGCCTTCCGGCAACACGATGTGCTTGAGGTCGGCGCGAGCGCGCTCGATGAGTCCGTACTCGAACATGAGCGGCGTGACGGCGCCCGAGGGGCTCAGGCTGAGCGCGTCGAGCAGCACCCGGGTGTCGACGTGCTTCTCGAACAGGGCGAGCGCGGTGTCGAGCTTGCGCTGCGAGTCGGCGGCGAGACGGCCGCGGGTCTGGGTGATGCGCTGCGCCGTCGCGTAGGTGCCGAGCTCGGTCGTGATCAGCGGAAGCGTCTGGTCGAGTCCCGCGATGAGACGCGTGATGGTCGGCGAGAGCTCGAAGCCACCGTTGAGCACGATGCCGGCCAGCGACGGGAAGGTGTCAGACGCGTGCGCCGTGAGTGCCGCGAGCAGCATCTCGCTGCGATCTGCCGGGATGACGACGATGCCACCCTCGATCAGCCGCGGCAGCACGTTCTCCATCGACATCGCCGCGATGACGACGCCCATCGCCTCGCGGGCGAGCAGCTCCGAATCCCCCTGCAGCAACTCGCCGTCGACGGCGGACATGATGCCGCTCACTGTGGGAGCGACGAGGAACGGATCCTCGGGGATAGCCCAGGCCGGGACATCCGCTACGGCTGAAATGGCGGCGCAGATCGGGTCGAGCTGTTCGGAATCGGCCCGGTTGGCGACCACGGCGAGCACACTCGCGTGGGCCGCAGTCAGCTCGGGAAAGCTGAGCTCGGCGATCTGGCGCATCTCGTCGGGGGTGCGTCCGCGGGACTCGTCCATGGCGCGCCCGGTCAGAACGAGCAGCACCGGGGCGCCGAGGTTGGCGGCGATACGGGCGTTGAAGCTCAGCTCGGTCGGGCTGCCGACGTCGGTGTAGTCGCTGCCGACGATGACGACAGCGTCGCACTTCGACTCGACATTCTTATAGCGCTCGACGATCTTCGCGAGGGCCGCATCAGGGTCGTCGTGCACGTCGTCGTAGGTGACACCGACGCACTCGTCATAGTCGAGGCCGACCCCGTCGTGGGCGAGCAGGAGCTCGAGCACGTAGTCACGCTCGGTGATGGAGCGGGCGATCGGACGGAACACCCCCACACGCTCGACCTCGTGGCTGAGGGTGTCGAGGACTCCCAGAGCGATCGATGATTTGCCCGAGTGTCCCTCGGCTGACGTGATGTAGATGCTGCGAGCCACGTGACAACCCTATGGGTGCGACCTGAACGGCAGGGGTGAGCGCCGGTTCGGGATATCGCTGCGCCCGCCTGCGCTGCCCCGGGCACCTCGGCAGGAGTTTCTGCCCCTTGTACGCCTCCGCAGGACATTCGGTCCCGCCGCTCACGGATCATCCTGCGGAACGGCACGCCGCTTGAGGAGTTTCGTCAGAGAACGCCCTTCGTTAGGACTTCCCCGCCGCCGCCGGTCGATATCACCTAATGAAGAGAGAGGAGACAACAAACGGGGCACGAGGCGACCCGGTCTCGCTCCCGCGTGGCAGAAATCGCGCGAAGCGCGAATCGGGCGCGCGAAGCACTTGCCCGAAAATGTAAAAGACCCCCCGCGCACCCGCCAGAGCCCGGTTACCCTTGCTACGTTTCCGTCCTGGGGGAGTTGGCCTGGATGGCGCCACGCGGGGAGCCGGATTCCATGGTACCGGATGCCCGTGTGCCGAACGCCCCCGAAGTTACGGGTATGATTTCCCAAGGTCAATGCCCCTGCCGGGGTGTTTACTACCAGGAGAATTCGCCTAGTGGCCTATGGCGCCAGCTTGGAAAGTTGGTTGGGTGCAAGCCCTCGGGGGTTCGAATCCCCCATTCTCCGCCACACAGTACTCACAAAACGCACGAGCCGCAGGGCTCTACTCCCTCTACAACAGCGCGCGCGAATCGTCCACAATCGGACGTTGTTGAGCGATCCCGCACTTTGCGGCGCTAAGGTTCTGCACTGGGGGATCCAGTGGACCGATCAGTGCACCAGCCAGGCGATGCGTCGCAGCATCTGCCGAGCGATGCCGTGCGCCTGCTCCCCCACCGATCCCTCTTCCGCCAGGCGCTCATCGCGACGCTCGCGTTCCTGCTCCCGGTGACCGGCGCCCTGTACTGGATTACCATCCCGGACGGCCCGTGGCAGGTGGTTCTCGCGACCCAGATCATCGCGAGCCTCCTGTTCGCCATTGCGTCCTGGTCGTTCTTCGCGGTGGGCGTGTGGGTGTCCCCGAGCGGCATCGCCGAGCGCGGCTTCTTCGGACGACGCACGTTCTACCCGGCGAGCGACGTCGATTCGATCCTGTTCGTCGAGACCTTCCACGGCGGTGGCGACATCGTTCCACAGCTGTTCGTCTGCGGTCTCGACAACACCCAGCTCGTGCGGATGCGCGGACAGTTCTGGTCGGAGGCCGACATGCGGCGAGTCGCCGAGGTCCTCGACGTTCCGATCACCGAGGTCGCGGAGTCCCTCACCCCGAGCGAACTGCTGCAGGAGTACCGCAGCCTGCTCTACTGGTTCGAACGCCACCCGGTCTGGGCTGCCGCGGTCTTCAGTATCTCGGTCGTCGTGGGCGGCTCGGTCATCTGGCTCGTGACGCTGCTGCTGTCCTAGCGGCGTTTCAGCGTTCCGAAGATCCCGCGCAGCACCTCGCGCACCACGGTCTGGCCGGTGCGGGAGCCGAGCACGTCCTCGATGACGTTCGGCTGCTTCTTTGTGGTGGTTCGGGATGTGGTCTTCGGCCGCGAGGCCTTCTCCCACTCCCGCTTGGCGCGCTCTACGTCGGCCGACGCCTTGGCGCTGGCCTTCGCATTCGCGGCAGCCGCTTTCTCTGCCGCAGCAGCCACCTTCTCCGCCTCGACTGCTGCGGCCGCACTCGCGCCTGCCTCGGCGGCCGCGTTCATCTTCACGGCGAGGATCTCGCGCGCCGACTCACGGTCGACCACGGCGCCGTACTGCGCGGTCAGCGGCGACGCGGCGACGGTGGCCGCCATCACGTCGTGCGGAGTCGGTGACATCGAGCCGAGCGGAGCGCGAAGGCGGGTCCACGCGACGGGCGTCGGCGCACCCTTCTCGTTCATCACGGTGATGATCGCCTCGCCGGTCGCGAGCGAGGTGAGAACCTCGCCGAGGGTGTAGCCGGAGGTGGGGTAGGTCGAGACGGTCGACTTGAGGGCGCGAGCGTCATCCGGAGTATGCGCCCGCAGCTGGTGCTGTACGCGCGAACCGATCTGCGAGAGCACGTCGGTCGGAACGTCCTTGGGCGTCTGCGTGACGAACACGATGCCGACACCCTTCGAGCGGATGAGCCGCACGGTCTGGGTGATCGATTCGATGAAGTCCTTCGACGCGTTCTTGAACAGCAGGTGCGCCTCGTCGAAGAAGAACACCAGCTTGGGCTTGTCGATGTCGCCGACCTCGGGCAGGTCGTTGAACAGGTCGGCGAGCAGCCACATGAGGAAGGTCGAGAACAGCGCGGGCTTGTCCTGCACTCCAGGGATCTCGAGCAGGCTCACAATGCCGCGGCCGTCGGCGGCGGTCCGCAGGAACAGCGAGGTGTCGATCTCCGGCTCTCCGAAGAAGACGTCGGCACCCTGGTCGGCGAAGGTGATCAATTCGCGAAGGATGACGCCGGCCGTCGCGCTCGAGAGCCCGCCCAGCTCCTTCAGCTCAGCCTTGCCCTCGGCGCTGGTCAGGAAGCTCAGCACGGCGCGCAGGTCGGTGAGGTCGAGCAGCGGAAGCCCGGCCTTGTCGGCGTAGTGGAAGACGAGACCGAGGCTCGACTCCTGAGTGTCGTTGAGGCCGAGCACTTTGGCGAGCAGCAGCGAGCCGAAGCTCGAGACGGTCGCGCGGATCGGGATGCCCGTGCCGAGGCCGCCTAGCGTGTAGAACTCGGTCGGGCTCGCGGAGGCCGACCAGTGCTGGCCGATGCCCGCGGTGCGCTCGAGGAGCTTGGGGTTGGACTCGCCGGGGCTCGCAATGCCGCTCAGGTCACCCTTGATGTCGGCGGCGAACACCGGCACACCGGCCGCCGAGAGCTGCTCGGCGAGCACCTGCAGGGTCTTGGTCTTTCCGGTGCCCGTGGCGCCGGCGACGAGCCCGTGACGGTTCATCATGGCGAGGGGGATGCGGATCGGGACATCCGGTCGGGCATCGCCGTTCACGAGCGCGCCCATCTCGAGGGCGGGGCCGTCGAAGGCGTAGCCGGCCTGGATGCGCAGCACGTCGGCCTCGGCGAGCGGGCCGGGGGTGGCCTCGACTGCGGGCGGCGCGTCGACAGGTTCAGGGGCCGACGCCGCGGCTTCGGCCTCCGCGGCGAGCGCCGCCTCTGCCTCGGCGAGTGCTTTGCGTGCTGCTTCGACCTGGGCTGCTGCATCCGTCATGGAGTCAGTTTAGCGAGGGGTCTCCGGCCACAGCGGGATCGATTCTGAGCGGCGCCTCGGTCGCGGCGAGCACGTCGGCGATGCTCACGCCGGGGGCGAGCTCACGCAGAACGAGCCCGTCTTCCGTCACGTCGATCACGGCCAGGTCGGTGATGATGCGATCGACGCACCGGATGCCCGTGAGCGGCAGTGAGCATTCACTCACGATCTTCGCGCCGCCGTCCTTCGCCGTGTGCTCCATCAGCACGATCACGCGTTCGGCGCCGTTCACGAGGTCCATGGCCCCGCCCATTCCCTTGATGAGCTTGCCGGGCACCGCCCAGTTGGCGATGTCCCCTGCGGTCGAGACCTGCATGGCGCCAAGCACGGCCGTGGCGATGCGGCCGCCGCGGATCATGCCGAAACTCGTCGCCGAGTCGAAGTAGGAGGCACCGGGCAGAACCGTGACCGTCTCCTTGCCCGCGTTGATGAGCTTCGGGTCTTCCTCCCCCGCCCAGGGATACGGTCCGACGCCGAGGATGCCGTTCTCCGAGTGCAGCACAACGGTGATGGACGGGTCGAGGTGGTTGGGGATCAGGGTCGGCAGTCCGATGCCGAGGTTCACGTAGGTGCCGTCGCGCAGCTCACGGGCGGCGCGGGCAGCCATCTCGTCGCGGGTGAGGGCCATCAGCTCGCCTCCCTTTCGCGCACGGTGGTTCTCTCGATCGGCAACTCAGAAGACTGCTCCGCCGTGAGCTCGACGACCGCGTCGACGTAGATGCCGGGCAGGTGCACCTGGTCGGGATCGAGCACTCCCGGCTCGACCAGCTCGTCGACCTCGGCGATCGTGTACCGGCCGGCCATGGCGGCGAGCGGGTTGAAGTTGCGGGTCGACTTCTCGAAGACGAGATTGCCGTGCCGGTCCCCGCGGGCGGCGCGCACTAGGGCGACGTCGGCGCGGATGGCGCGCTCGAGCACGTAGCCGCGCGGCTCCCCGAGCGAGTCGAACTCGCTCACCGGTTTCGGCGGCGAGGTGATGGCGACGGATCCATCGGACGCGTAGCGCCACGGCAGGCCGCCCTCGGAGACCGCGGTGCCGACCCCGGTCGCCGTGTAGAAGGCGGGGATGCCCACGCCGCCCGCGCGCAGCCGTTCTGCGAGGGTGCCCTGCGGCGTGAGCTCGACCTCGATCTCGCCGCCGAGGTACTGCCGGGCGAATTCCTTGTTCTCACCGATGTACGAGGCGATGATGCGACGGATGCGCCCGGCCTCGAGCAGTTCGCCGAGCCCCCAGCCATCCACGCCGCAGTTGTTGGACACCACCTCGAGCTCGCTCGCGCCCTGGGCGATGAGGGCACGGATCAGAACGATCGGGACGCCACTCAGGCCGAACCCTCCCACGGCGAGCGTGGCGCCATCCCGAATTCGAGCGACTGCCTCGTGGGCGGTCGCGACGGACTTGTCCATGGTGCTCCTCAGCGTCGTTGCTGTCAGCGGGTGAAACTCGCGGTGCTCCCACCTTACGCACGCGACCGCTAGGCTCGCCGATTGTGATCACAGTCCGCGCATCCCTCAGCGGCCAGGCCACGATTCTCGGCAGCGGGTTCGGGCTCGCGGTCTCCGGGCTGATCAGTGGTTTCTTCCGCGGGCACACCGGCGCACAACTGTTCATCCCCTCACTGATCGTGCTCGCCGTCATGGTGCTGGTCGCCCTCGCCTTCCGAGTGAATTCGCGCATCACCGCCGAGGGCGATCGCATCACCGTGCGCACCCTCATCGGCACGAGCCACGGCTTCGCGATCGACGACGTCGCGGAGCTGGTGGATGCCCGGCACGTCGAGACCGGCTTCTCGCCCACCGCGCGCCTCGCTTTTCTCGACGCCGAGGGTTTCGCCCTGCTGCGCCTGCGCCCCCGGTTCTGGGACTCGGACGCGCTGCGCGCCCTCACGAGCTCCTTCGGCGAGAAGCGCACCGTGCTGCCCGAGGTCATCACCGCGCGCGACCTGCTGGAGCGCTACCCATTCGCCGTCGGCTTCCGCACCCGCCGCCCGTTCCTGGGCTTCGGACTCGTGCTTGTGGCGGTCTTCGCTGTTGTGCTCGGCTACGTCTGGTTCCTCGACGTTCTCGAGGCCTAGGCGCGCATGCCGAACAGCGGCCCGTCGGGTGTGCTCGACGGCAGCTCGATGAAGCCGAGGCGTTCATAGAATCCGCGAGCGCGCTGGTTGGCCGGGTCGATCGACAGGTGCACGCCCGGGATGCCCGCCTCCCGCAGCGCGCCCACCAACGTCTCGACCAGCCGTCGTCCCATTCCGCTCCCCTGGGCCTCGGGCAGCAGGTCGATGTGCAGGTGCGCGGGGAATTCCTCGAGCTCGTCGATCAGCATCCGCTCCGGCCCGAACCCGAGTTCGCGCATGTGCTCGTCGGGTGTCCCCGTTCCCGTGACGGGCGGGTACTTCACCGCGAAGCCGGGCAGCCAGAAGTCGCGGTATTGCGCCACGAACGCGTGGGTGTCGGGAGCCGCGACGATGTAGCCGACGACGCGCTCACCGTCATCCAGCACCCACGCCCACTCGGGCTGCAGCATCACGTAGGGCCGCACGAAGATGTCGGGCACGAGGTCGTCGTCGGCGTAGCGACCAGTCGCGTCCTCGCCGATGTGCCCGGTCAGCAGGCAGACGCGGGTGACGTCGTCGAAATCGGTGAGGCGGTAGCGGCGGATCTCGACTTCGCTCGATCTGCTTTCGGCACGCTCCATCAGTGCTCGTTGAGGCGGTCCTCCAGGCCCCAGGCCTGGCCGTAGCCGCCGTCGGCCTCGGGGCGCGCCATAAGCTCGAGGAACGGCTCGGCGTCGAAGGCCTCGGGGCCGAGCACGCCGCGCCCGCTCCAGGTTCCGGCGGCGAGCAGTTCGAGCGCGATCACCGGGTTGAGGGCGGTCTGCCACACGACGCACTGGCTCTCGTACTCCGCCATCGTCCACTCGTTGTCACTCACGTGGTACAGGTAGACCTCGCGCGGGTTGTTGTCCTTGCCGAGTCCGGTGACCCAGAGGCCGGCGCAGGTCTTGCCGGTCATCCGCGGGCCGAGGGTGGCGGGGTCGGGCAGTCCGGCCGCCACGACATCGCGCGGGGCGACCATCACGGGTCCGTCGGCGGAGCGCACCCGCACCGGGTCGGTGCGGTCGAGGCCGAGCTGGTTCAGCGTCTTGAGGATTCCGATGAACTCGTCACCGAGCCCGTACTTGAAGGTCACGCGCTTGGCATCGACCCAGCGCGGCATCAGCAGCACCTCCTCGTGCTCCACGTTGACGCACTCGACCGGGCCGATGCCCTCGGGGAAGTGGAAGATCTCGGGCTCGGAGAACGGCGCCGTCGTGTACCAGCCGCGGTCCTTCTCCCAGACCACGGGCGGGTTGAGGCATTCCTCGATGGTGGTCCAGATGGAGAAGGATGGCGCGAAGATCTCGTTGCCGGCCTCGTCGCGCACCACGAGGTTCGCGCCGTCGCGTGTGCCGAGCTCGTCGATCTCGTTGAACAGGTGGTCGGCGGCGTAACGCGCGAAGACATCACTCAGGCCCGGCTCGACGCCCATGCCGACGAGCGCGAGGCGACCGGCGGTCTCCCAGTCGGGTGCCTGGGCGAACTGGTCGTCTCCGAGCTTCACGCCGGTCTCGGAGTGCGGGTTGGTGGGATGCGGCTCGCTCAGGCTCATCGCCATGTCGAGGTAGTCGGCGCCCGCAGCGAGGGCCCCCGCGAAGATCGTCGGCACGAACTTGGGCTCGACGGCGTTCATCACGTGCGTGGCGCCGTGCTCGAGAGCTACGCGGGTGACGTCATCCGGATTCGAGGCATCGATCTGCGCGGCGATGAACCGGCCGTCCTGTGAACCATGCTTGGACTCGATCCAGTCGATCGTCGCCTCGGCGCGAGCGAGGTCGTAGTCGCTCACGACCATCAGCTCGAAGAATGTACGGCGGGCGGCGATCTTGGCGATCGCGTTGCCGACGCCACCGGCGCCGACGAGCAGGATTCTCATGTGTCGACGCTAGCGCGCCGAGCGCCCAGTCTCTATACGCAATCTGTGCGCGAGCGGCGCCCACACGATGATGGCCACTGCGGCGCCGAGCAGCAGGCCGCCGATCGTGTCGCTGAACCAGTGCGCGCCCAGGTAGGTGCGGCTGACCATCATCGCGACCACGTAGATCGCGCCCGCCGCCCAGACCCACCAGCGCCAGAGCAGCAGCCCGAGAACCACGGCGAGGGTTGCGGCGTTCGCCGTGTGCCCGGACGGGAACGATCCCTCGTCAACGACGACGAGGATGTCTTCGGGGCGTGGCCGGTCGTAGAGCCCCTTGAGGAGCTGCACGACTGCCGCCGAGACGGCGAGCGCGATCACGTAGAAGGTCGCGGCCCAGTAGCGACGGAACAGGAGAAGCACGAGCGCGCCGCCGAGAGGGACAGCGAACACGGCGAACCACCCGCCGCCGAGGAAGTTCATCACGTAGGAGGCTGACTCGAGGAACGGTGTTCTGTGCTCGACGATCTCCTCCATCCACTCCGCGTCCGCCTCGAACGGGAGGTTGCCGCGGATGAGGATGATCAGGCCGAGCAGCACGGCCGTGACCACTGCGGCCGCACCGCTGACCAGGGGCCAGAAGCGGGAGATGCGCGCGGTGTCACGCGAATCGGGCGGGGTGGTCTCAGACGTCGTCGGCATCCGACCAACCTACAGAGTGAATCGCAGGCAGAACTCGGTGCCCGTGAACTCACCGATAGCTGTCGGGAAGATGCCGCGAGCCACTGCGACGAAGGGTGCCAGCCGCACGCGCGGGTTGCTGCCCGGTGCGATGCGCGCGGTCAGCTCGCCGCCACCCGGCGTCATCGCCAGCGCGATGCTGCCGGACACCGAGTTCTCGGCACCGCGAAGGTGTGCGACGAGGGCACGCAGGCTTCCCCGCTGGCCGGGACTCAGCCGCTGGGCGATGCGATCGGGATCGTCGAGGCTGTCCACGAGTTGCTCTGCCCAGCTCTGCTCGGCGTCGAGCACCATGAGCGCCCGCAGCTCGGCCGAGAGGGAGCGGGCGCGCGGGCCATCCCGATCACTGATGGCACCGGACTCGACGATCGATTCGAGGAACGGGATGACCTCACCGTGCAGGTAGCCGAGGTGGCTGGACGCTGCGGCGTCGGCGAGCACGCCTGAGGATGCGAGGGGCGCCGGCTTCTCCGCGTCAAGCCCGGCCCGCCAGGCCACGAGGATGCCGACGAGGGTCGCGCTGAAGGCTGCGGCGGCCACCCCGCTTGCGAGCACGGGGGTGGCCGCCGCGAGCGCATAGACGGCCGTCGGCACGGGGGTGGTCAGGCTGCCGGACTCGGCGACGGCGATCACGGCGAGGGCGACGGCGGAGAACAGGGCGCTGCCGAGCAGCTCGGGCCAGGCACGGTACGACCCGAGGGAGAATATGACGATCGCCATGGCGACCGGACCCCAGTCGTCGCGCACGTAGGTGTTGGTGCCCCACTGGCTGAGCGCGTTCAGCAGCACGGCGACGAGGCTGCCGCCGAAGACGACAAAGTGGGAGGCGAGGTTGAACGGAGGACGAAACGCACTCGTGGCCCGCACGAAGAAGCCGACGGTGGCGACGAGCACAAGGATCGCGGCGAGAGCGAGCGGGATCGAGGAGATCTGGGATGCGCCCACCACGCTCATCACCACGGCCGTGACGATCGCGAAGATGCCCGCGGCGATCACCACGAGCCGCGCGGTGATGCCGCCGAGCGGGTCGAGACTCTGCGGTGTGGCGCTCATCGCAGCGGCACCGTGATCGAGACAGAGGTGCCCACGCCGGGTGTGGTCCAGAGCTGGACGGTGCCACCGACGCCCTCGATGCGGCGGCGCACCGAGTTGCGCAGACCGAGTCGGTCCCTGCCGACCGCCGATTCGACGAAGCCCACGCCTGAGTCGATGACCATAACCGTGAGGGTCGCGTCGGCGGCGATGACCGCCACCTCGGCCGCGCCGGTTCCGGCGTGCGCTGCCACGTTGCCGAGGCACTGGCGCACCGCGAGGCCGAGCGCCGTCGCCGTCTCGTCGGAGAGCAGCACCTCTGTTCCGAACTGGCCCGCGAGAGTAACCACGAGTCCCGACGAGCGGGCGTGCTCGATGGCCGCGGCGAGCGCACCGTCCACCGCCCGCCCGTCGACACCGGCGACAGGGGCGTCCTCGCGCATCTCGGCGATGCTCGCGGAGATGCGTTCCAGCGCGCGCGGCGGCACCGGGCCGACTTCCCGCGTCGCGACGACGGCGAGCTCGTTCAAGATCGTGTCGTGCACGAGAGCGGATGCCCGGCTCTCCGCCAGCTCACGCGTGAGTGCCGCCGAGTCGACCTCGTCGGCGCGCAGGATCTGCGGCTCAATGGACCGCGCCATCCGACGTCCTCGCGAGAGGAGTCCGAGCGTCAGCACGATCACGATGAAGATGGATGTCGCGCCGACGTCGAGCGCCACCGGGTGCCCGAAGCCCAGGGCGGCGACGATGACGATCCCCTGCGCGACCAGATAGGCCACGATGCAGGCCACGAGGCCGCGCACCACCCGCGAGGCGGTGACGCCGAACATGGTGAGGGCAATGACCGGGAGGGTGAGCAGCAGGTTGTCGGAGGGGGCGTCCTGCTCCTGGTAGCTCATGACGGTGTGGGTGTACCAGGCCATCGACAGCAGTTCGACGACGGCCACCGCACCGATGAGAACGGGGAGTCGGCGACGCATCCGCACGAGAACGACCGCGCCCACGACCATCAGCAGCAGGGCGGGGAACGCGGCGTAGGCGCCGAGTCCGGGCAACGACGGCACGATCTGCATGATGACGAGGAATGCCGCGCTGAGGCACACGATCCCGAACCAGAAGGATCCGCGGGCGAACGCGGAGTTGGTGCTGGGCACGGCGAGGCTCGTCGGAAAGACCTGTGACATCACGCCTCCCGCAACCCGTCCCGACCGACTACCCCCACAACGGGGGTAGTCGTTGTGTATTGCTCACAAGGATAGGGGGAAGCGGGCACCCGCAAAACCGACCGATCGGTCAGCGGGCCAATGCGGGTACAGTTCGCGGCCGCACCAGAATCCACATGGAGAAGAGCGACACGACCGAGGTCACGGCCATCACACCGCCCATCGCGACGACGTGGATTCCGAGCAGGCCGACGATCGGCGAGATGAGTCCGGCGAGACCGAAGTTGACGGCTCCCATCAGCGACGCGGCGGTCGCCGCCTCCCCGCCGTGACCGGCGAGCGCGAGCACCTGCTGGCACGGGAACGCGAACCCGCAGGACAGGATGAAGAACCACAGCGGGATCAGCACGCCGACGAGCCCGCCGCCCGCGAGGTTGACGCCGACGATCACGAGAGCCGAGACGAGCATTCCCGAGACGGCACCGAGCAGGATCCACTGCGGCCCGATGCGACGCGCGAGCCGCGCGCTGATCTGCACGCCCGCAACGACACCGAGAGAGTTGACGGCGAACAGGAAGCCATACTGCTGCGCGTCGAGACCGTAGAAGTCCTGGAACAGGAACGGCGAGGCGGAGAGGTACGCGAAGAGCCCCGAGAAGGTCATGCCCGCGATGATCGTGACTCCCACGAAGACCCGGTCGCTGAACAGCGCCTTATAGCGCTCGCGGGTCGTGCTGTGCCCACGGTCACCGCGCCGTGCCGCCGGCAGCGTCTCGACGATGAAGAAGATCGCAGCGAGGATGACGAGCAGGCCGTAGGCGGTGAGGAACCAGAAGATGCCGCGCCAGTCGATGAAACGCAGCAGCTGCGAGCCGATCAGCGGTGCGAGGATCGGGGCGAGGCCGCTCACCAGCGCGAGGCGCGACAGCATACGCACGAGCGGCAGCCCGCCGAACAGGTCGCGCACCATCGCCATGGCCACAACGCCACCGCCTGCAGCGCCGACGCCCTGCAGCACCCGGAACACACCGACCCAGAAGATGTCCGGGGCGAGCGCCACACCGAAGCTCGCGATGATGTGCACGGAGGTCGCGACGATCAGGGGAACCCGCCGACCGACCTTGTCACTCCACGGTCCGACGAACAGCTGTCCGAGCGCGAAACCGATGGTCGTCGCGGTCAGGGTGAGTTGAATGGCTGCGGATGTCACGCCGAGGTCGGCCTCGAGCACCGGGAACGCGGGGAGGTAGAGGTCGATGGTGAACGGTCCGAGCGCGGTGAGCGCTCCGAGCACAACGATATAGACGAGCTTCTGGCGCGGAGTGAGCGAATCCCCCGGGTGTACAACGGTAGTCAAAGAGGTCCCTTCCCCTCGGGACCCAACCGCGGGGCGTCCCGCGCCATTCCCACCGCGTGGAAGTTTTATCCGGCGGGGTCTGCGAGCACTCCGGCGAGTGCCAGTTCGGCCGCGCCGATCATCAGCAGGTTGGAGCCGAAGGTCGAGCGGGTGATCTCCACGTTGTCGCGTGATCCGATGATGGCCCGCCCGCGCACGGCCTCGAGAAGCCCGTCGCCGGAGACCTCGAGCAGGCTGCCGAGGAATCCGCCGAGCACGATGAGTCGGGGGTTGAACATATTCGTGAAGCCTGCGAGCGCCACACCGAGAAAACGCAGTTGTCGTTCGACGAGCTCTCTGAGCTCCGGCGATGGCCCGGCGGCCCAGGCGGCGACGAGAGTCTCGTCGAGGGCTGCGGCCTGGCCGGGAGCGAGACCGAGAGCGTCGAGCAGGGGCGCGCGCCGTACCTCGGTTTCGAGGCATCCCGTCGCACCGCAGTGGCACAGCTCGCCCTCGCTGTTGACGAGGGTGTGGCCGAGCTCGCCGGCAAAGCCCGAGGCGCCACCGAGCAGGGTGCCGCTCGAGACGACGCCACCGCCGATGCCACTCGCTCCGCCGTTGAGGTAGATGAGGTCGTCGACGCCGCGACCGGAACCGAAGCGGGCCTCGGCGATCGCTCCCGCCGTCGCGTCGTTGGCGGCCCAGACCGGGTAGCCGGTCGCCTCCTGCAGCATGTCGGCGAGCGGCTCGTTGTGCCAGTCGAGGTGCGGCGCGAGGCTCACGACCCCGTCGCTGACGCCCACGAGTCCGGGCACGGCGACGCCGATACCCGCAACCCGGAAGCGCTCGTCGAGCTCGCCGCGCATGCCCGCCACCACGGCGCCCACGATATTGACCACCTCGCGAGCCGAGGGAACGCGCACGTTGTCGTATCGCACGGTGCGCAGCACGCGGTGGCCGAGGGCGACGAGGCCGATGGTGACGGCGTCGAGTTCGGGATAGACAGAGATCGCGACGAGCTTGTCGCTCGGCACGATGACGAGGCTCGGACGGCCGACCTGGTTGGTGGCGTCAGGTTCTGTCTCGAGAACAAGACCGAGCTGCACGAGCTCGGCGACAAGAGCGGCGATGGTAGAGCGGTTCAACGAAGTGCGGCGCGTGAGTTCAGCGCGCGAGACGGAGCCCTCGGCGTGCACAAGACCCAGCACGATCGAGAGATTGTGGCGACGAACAACATCGAGGTTGTTTCCGCGTACATCCCCGGGGGCGCGCGGTGAAACGGGCTGTCGAGCCATAAAATCACCCCTCCCCTGCGCTACCGAAACCGGTATTTCTCGTGCACGGCACAGTATCGCAAGAAAGGGGCGATTCTAAATTGAGGATTCAGCGGGAGACGAGCTCTCCGGCCGCGCGAGTGGTCGCACGTCGTCGCAGCCGCAGGGCGAGCAGCACGAGGGCCGTCACGACGAGGAGTGCGCTGATCGTGAGCACCCACGGGAACATGGGCGGAGTGGCATCCGGAGCCACCGGCACCACCTGTTCGCCCACGATGGGCTCCGCCAACGGAGCGACGACGATCTCGGTCGACGCCGTCGCCGCGCTCGGGGTGGTGACCTCGACGGTGACGATCCAGGTACCCTCCTCGAGCACCGGTGACTCGGTGACCCAGACGCCCACACCCTCGGCGGAGGAGACCAGCTGAACCGGACCGACCTTCTTGCCCGAGGCGGACGTGGCCGTGAGCACCGGGTCGACGAGCTCCTCGACGGGATGCCCGTCGCGTTCGAAGGTCGGGGTGACGGATACGCCACCCGCGCCGTCGGTGACCACCTGCAGGTGGATCGCGCCGCCGTGGGCCGCGGCGGGGAGCGCCACCCCCACGAGCAGCGCCCCCGCCGCGACGATCGTCACGATCATGCGGACCAGTGTTCGCATCATCGACGCTTCACCGTCACCGTGATCGAACCGGTCTTGCTGCCGGCCACCCCGTCGCTGCCGGAGTAGTGCACGGTCAGCTTATGCGTCCCGATCGGCAGTCCCTTGGCGAGACTGACCTTGGCGACACCGTTCACTACCGAGAAACCGGAGGCCACGACCTTCGTGCCCTTCTTGATGGTGATGGTTCCGGTGACCGGCGCCGAGGAGGTCACCTTGACAGTGAACACGTGCCGGGTGCCGCTGTAGACGATCTTCTTGACCACCTTGGCCGTCACCTTGGAGGTCGCCTTCACAACGGTCACCTCGACGGTATCGGTGGATGCCTCGAACACCGCGTCACCCGAGTAGCGCACGCTCAGCGTGCTCACCCCTGGCAGCAGCGCTGTGCGGTTGACCGCGACGGTAGCTCGACCGTTCACGAGGACTGCGGTGCCGACCGACACGTTGCCGAGCACCACGTCCACCGATCCGGTCGGTGTGGCGCCCGGGCCGCTGACCCGAACCGTGACCGAGTGTGCGGCGCCGTAGACGACCTTGCCCGAGGCAGCGAGCGCCGCCGTCGCGCTCGGCGTCAGCACGATGCCGACCGCGGGAACGGTCGCTGCGTTGGTCGCCTCGACGTTGCCCGCCTTGTCCACCGCACGGAACTTCACGGTGCTGAGGGCGTCGCCGACCACAACCGGTGCCGTGTAGGGCAGCCAGGCGGTGTCGCCCTGCGAGTACTCGATACGGGCGAGCCCGCTGCCCGCGTCTGCGGCGCGCAACGTGACCGAACGCGCAACCTCATCCACTGTCGCACTGGAGACCGGCGCATCGGTGTCGATCTTGAAGGTGACGGTGGCCTCGTCGGTCGCGTCACCGCCCGACGTCGCGCGGTAGGCGAGCGAGTGACTGCCCGACTCGGAGACGATCACCGGGGTGGTGTACTCCTGCCAGATGCCGCCGTCGAGCGCGAACTCGCGGTAGACGGTGTCGAGGCCGCCCTCGGTGGCGAGGGTGACTGAGACATCACCGTCGTACCAGCCGGAGGCCGTCGGAGCCGCAGGATCAACGGTCGCCGTCACGGTCAGCGGTGCGGCGGGCGGGACTACCCGGAAGTACTCGAACCCAACGGTGCCGACCGCGGTCTGAACGGGAGCGCCGAGGGCGAAAAGCCCGATCTTCGCGTTGTTCAGGCCCGGGTTGGTGAGCGTCTGGGCGAACTGTGTCCAGTCCGTTCCGTTCGCGCTGTGCCAGCCCGTGACGACGTTGCCGGTCTTGCCGAGTCGCAGGTACACGATCGCGTTCTCCGGCTCGTCGGCGTTCTGCTGCGGCTCCTGCACTACTCCGTTAATCTCGCTCCGCAGCTCCAGGTTGCGGGTGATGGCGCTGCCCGCGGTGTTGGTAGAGAGGATGTCGAGCTTCACGTAGTTGTCGTCGTCCGCGTGCAGGATGATTCCGCCCTGCTGGTACTGGCGGTCGAGCAGGCTTCCGTCGACCTTGGTCTCGACTACCCAGTCGCCCTCGGGCTGGTCCTGGAGCACGAAGTTGCGAGCCCCGGTGTCAGCGCCGTAGATGTCGAGCGGGCTGGTGTCGATGCGCAGCGATCCATCGGAGACGCGGTAGTCGCCCGCGCTCTCGCGCAGCACCTGCCAGCGGCAGCCGTTGAGGCTGGTTCCGTCGAACTCGTCGTCGGGGCCGGCGACTGCCGTCTCGTCGGGCGTGATCGTGAACCAGTCGAACTCGGCGTTGATGATGCCCGGCAGCGAACCGCTGTTCGCAAAGGACGTCAGGCCGATCTTCGGGTTCGCGATCGCGGTGAAGTCCGGGCTGGCCGGCAGCGACGTGTAGTCGATGCCGTTGTCCGAGTACGAACCGGTGATCGTCGTGCCGTTGCTGGTGAGGCGCAGGTAGACGGTGTCGGGGAACGCGGTACCGAGATTGGAGCTGTTGGTCTCGGTTGCCGTGCCGCCCTTCTCGATGGCGAACTGGATCACACGCTGGGCGGCGTCAGGGGCGGCACTGCGACCCTGGATCACCATCTTCACGTAGTTATTGTCATCGCCGTAGACGATGAGTCCGGCCTGCTGGTACTGGGCACGAGCAGGGATAGTGACCTTGGTGGTCGCCTGCCACGCACCGGACTGCAGGGGCTGCAGCACGATGTTGCTGACGGTTCCCGGGTCGGTGCCGTAGATGTCGGTCTTCGACGCGGGGATCACCAGGTGTCCGTTGTCGACGGCGATGTCCTGGTTGCGGCGGATGACCGTCGGCCAGCGTTCCTCATCGAGCACAGTGCCGTCGAAGCCGTCTGAGCGACCCTGGAGGCACATACCGGTGAGCGGGTCGGTGACGATGACCGTCACGTACTTCTCCTGGTAGGCGCCGAGGGCGTCTGTGGCACGAACGGTCAGGCGGTAGGTGCCCGGTGTCGTGTAGGTGAAGGACTGGGCTGCGGTGCCGACCTCGAGGCCCGCACCCTCTCCCTTGTTCCACCTGTAGACGAGGGACGCCGTGTCGCCGTCGGGGTCGGTAGCCGTTGCCTCGGCATCCACAACGAGCGGGGCCGGGCCGGCGAGAGGCGAGGCATCCAGTGCCAGCGTCGGTCGCACGTTGGAGGTGACTCCTGCGCCGCTCACCTCGAGCCAGTTGACGTTCACGCCGCCATTCAGCAGCACGAAGAACAGTCCGCCGGTGCCGGTCGGCACCACGTCGGGCAGGGTAAGGCTGAAGTCCTGGTAAGCCTGCCAGCCGCCCGTGTTGGTGATGGTGAACTGACCGAGCTCGGTACCGGTCGGCGAGCCCCAGCGCGCCGAGACGATGCCGGTCTCATTGGGGTTGGCCGCACGCAGGGTGAGCGTCTCGATGTTGAGCAGGCTCGCGGGCTCGTGAGCCCACCAGTCGTTGGTCTCGACGAAGCCGATGTTGCTGCCTCCGCCTGCCGTGTCGCTCGTGGTCTCGATGCGCACCCCGTCGTCGGGGCCGCCGGTGCCGCCCACGCGTCCGGTCGAGGTGAAGAACTCCGACTGCAGTCGCTTCGGCTGCAGCACCTGGAGCGCGAAGCCCTGGAGGGGCACGTTCGCGGCTCCACCGTCGTCGGTGTAACGGGCCTCGACGACCCAGAACAGGTTCGCCTCGGCGCCGTGTCCGTCATCGCGGGAGGTCTGCAGGAATCCCTCGCAGCCCTCGAGCTCCTCCATGGGGTGGGCGTGCGAGTCGTGGCCGAGGGCGGGTGTCAGCGTGACGGCGTCACAGTCGAAATCGCCGTCGGGGTCGACGACCGACACCTCGTAGCGCACCTGGTCGCCGAATTCGAAGAATCCGCCGTCGTCGGGGAAGTTGATCGTCACCACCGGCCGCTGGTTGCCCACGACGATCGTCACGTTAGCGGTCGCCGTCTTGCCGTCCGAGTCGGTCACGAGCAGCTGGGCGGTGTATTCGCCGTTCAGCTGGTAGGTGTGCGTCGGGTTCGGGGTACTCACGGGGTCGGAGCCGTCGCCGAACGTCCACTGCAGGGTGATCGGCTTCGAGAGAGGATGACGTGTACCGGTCGAATCGAACTTCACGGTGAGCGGTCCGGCGCCATCGGTCACGTCGGCCGAGCCCCTGGCGATCGGCGACGGGTCACCCTTGGTGTAGTTGACCTTGTAGATGCCCGAGTCGTCGTTGTTGCCACCGAAGCCCGAGCCCCAGTCGATCACGTAGAGCGCACCGTCGGGTCCGAACTGGAAGTCCATCGGACGCGCCCAGCCGGCGTTGTTGTCGAAGATTCCGGGCAGGATTCGGTTGATGTCGACGACGGTGTCGCCGGTGGGGGTGTCGAGCTGGAACGAGTACATCTTGCCCTGGTTCCACTCACCGAAGAGAGCCTTGCCGTCCCAGTACTCGGGCCACTTGACGTCGGAGTCGAGGTCCTCGTCGAAGCGGTAGACGGGACCGCCCATGGGCGCTCCACCTCCACCGATCTCGGGGAAGAGCGGGTTGGTGCCGTAGCCGTACCAGACCGTTGCGGACTTGGCCGGCGGCAGGTTCGTGAGACCGGTGTTGTTCGGAGAGTTGTTCACGAGGGCGTTCGGGTTGAAGACGGCACCCGAGGCGTTCGTCTCGAAGTTGAAGTCGTTGTAGCAGGTGTTCGAGTGGCAGTACGGCCAGCCGTAGTTGCCGGCCTCGGTGAGCAGGTTCCACTCGACGCGGCCGTCCGGTCCGCGTGTGGCGCTCGCCGCGTTGGAGTCGGGGCCGTAGTCGGCGACGATGATGTTGTTCGTCTTCGGATCGATACCGATGCGGAACGGGTTACGGAATCCCATGCCATAGATCTCGGGACGCGTGAGGGCCGTGTTCGCCGCGAACAGGTTGCCGGCGGGCACGGTGTAGGTGCCGTCATCCTGGGGCGTGATGCGCAGCACCTTGCCGCGAAGGTCGTTGGTGTTACCGGAGGAGCGCTGGGCGTCGTAGTCCTCGTGGCCCACGCGCTCGTCGATCGGGTTGAAGCCCGAGGACTCGAACGGATTGGTGTTGTCACCGGTGACGAGGATCAGGTTGCCCTCGTTGTCGAACTCCATGTCGCCGCCGGCGTGGCAGCAGGTATTGCGCTGCGTGACGACCTTGAGCAGGTACTTCTCGGTGTTCAGTGCCGCGGTCTTCGAGGTGAAGTCGTAGGTGAAGCGGCTGAGCCTGTTGTGCGGACCTTCACTACCGACCGCCGATGGACCCCAGTACGCGTAGATCCAGCCGTTGGTGGTGAAGTCGGGGTCGAGGATGATGCCGAGCAGCCCGTCTTCGTTGGCGATCGTGACCGGGAGGGTCATGACGGTGGTGGTGACATTGGTGGTCGGGTCGATGAGGCGCAGCCGGCCGTCGCGCTCGGCGTAGAACACCGATCCGTCGTCGGCCACGTCGAGGAGCATCGGGTTGGAGGTGTTCTCGTCGAGCGGCACGAGCTCGTAGCTCGAGGTCTGCGAGGCGCCGCAGCTGGCGGCTACTACTCCGGCCGCGGTCTCGATGCCGCCGAGGAGGTGGGTGAGGAACGCGGCTTCGGTGTACGAGGCCTCGGTGTGGCCGAGCCCGGTGTACCAGCTGCGTCCGCCATCGAAGTCCTGGCACCACGCGATGGGGTGCTCGGCACCGTCGGCGCCGCCCTGGTAGCTCTTCTCATCAAGGGAGAGCAGCACGTGGATCTTGTCGCGGTCCTGGTTACGGATGTTGTACCACTCATCGAAGCGCTGCCAGGTGTCTCCGAGGTGCGCCGTCGACGGGTGCACGTGGTCTTCCACCTTGATCGTCGCATTCTGCTGGTCGGGGTGGCTCTCGAAGTAGCCGCCGACGAGCTGGCGGTACCAGTCCCAGTCGTATTCGGTGTCGGTCGCCGAGTGCAGTCCGACGAAGCCGCCGCCGCCCTGGATGTACGCCTCGAAGGCGGCCTGCTGTGTGGGGTCGAGCACGTCGCCGGTCGTCGAGTTGAACACCACGGCGTCGAATTCTGCGAGCCCGGCCTCGGTGAAGCGGGCCGCGTCGGAGTCGATGACCACATCGAAGTTGTTGGCGGCACCGAGGGCGACGATGGCCTGCTCGGCCTCATCCCGCGCACTGTGCGCGAAGCCCGCTGTCTTCGAGAAGACCAGCACCTTGAAGTCTCCCGCTGCGGCGGCTTCTACTGCCGGAGCGGCCGGCGCGGCAGCGGCAGGCTGGGCCGACGCTGCCTGCGAGACGGGTACAAGTACCGAGAGGGACAGGGCGAGGCTGGCTACGAGAGCGAGCGGCCTTGTCAGGATCGTGCGGCCGGAAAAAGTGAACACCGTTGTTCTCCTCGAGATGGTCGGGGAACCCGACACCGCAACGGAACGTCAACGGCGACAGGCTTCGTGGAGCCGACGCTAGCGCCTCTATTTGTTGTTCGTCAAGCAATATCAAAAGAAAGTTTCGAATTGCGGTTTTGAGCACTATAAAGTCGGGGTTTGGCTAAATCCTGACATACAACAATTGGGTCTGGTTTCCCACCCGTTTGGGGGAGATCGACGACTCAGGCGACGGGCTCTACGGCAAGCAGCAGAGGGTCTGCGAGCACCCCGGAGAGTGCGAGTTCTGCCGCCCCGATCATCAGGATGTTAGTGCCCAGCACGGCGCGCGAGATCTGCACGACCTCGCCCGGACCGTGCAGGGACAACGATGTGACTCGGTCGATGAGGTAGTCGGGTGCGAGCGAGAAAACCGTCGCGAGGAACCCGCCCAGGATCACCCGCTCGGGGTTGAAGACGTTCACCGCGTTGCGCAGGGCGATCGCGAGGAAGTCGAGCTGTCGATGGATCTCGGGGAGCACGAGCTCCGGGGTCCCCGCGTGCAGCGCGGCTTCGACGACCTCGAGATCGGCGCCTGCCAGTCCGACGAGCCGCTGGAGGCGAGCAAGCGAGACCTCGGTTTCGAGACATCCACTCGCACCACAATGGCAGGCCACACCCGCCGAGTTGACGAGCGTGTGGCCGAGTTCGCCGGCATAGCCGTTGCGGCCCGTGCGCAGCACACCGTTGCTGATGACCCCGCCGCCGATGCCGCTCGCGCCGCCGTTCAGGTAGATGAGGTCGTGCGAGCCCTTGCCCGCACCGAACAGCAGCTCGGCTCCTGCGCCGAGCGAGGCGTCGTTGGCCGCGCTCACCGCGAAGCCCGTCGCCTCGGCGATCATGGCCGCGATCGGCTCGTCGCGCCAGCCGAGGTGCGGTGCGTAGCTCACCACGCCGTCGTCGGCCCGCGTGAGCCCGGGCACGGCGACCCCGATGCCGACGATGCGATAGCTCTGCTCGAGCTCCGTGCGCATACCCTCGACTATCGCCGCCGTGATGTTGGCGACCTCGCGTGCCGACGGAGCCTGCTCGGTCGCGAACCGGATCTTGCGGATCACTTCGCCGCCCAGCCCGACCAGCCCGATCGTCACGGCATCGATCTCGGGGTTCACCGCGATCGCAGCTGTGGATGACGTCGCGCGCACCGTCGGGCTCGGCCTGCCGATCTGTGCCGGCGTGGCCGCCGCCGTCTCGTAGACGAGCCCGAGCTCGCCGAGGTGGGCGACGAGCGTGGCGATGGTGGAGCGATTGAGTCCGGTCATGCGCGTGATCTCGGCGCGACTGAGCGCGCCCGAGTGGTGCACGAGCGAGAGCACAAGGGAGAGGTTTGCCCGCCTGGTCGTCTCGCTGGAGCTCGCGCTCCCGTGTCGACCCACGACGGGGGCGTCCCCCGACATCACCACGTCATCCCCGCCGCGACTCGCCCTACTTGGAGCTGAAGGCGGCGTCGAAGGCGGCGGAGGGCGCGTCGAAGGCAAGGCGACGCACGAACTCGAGCGCCTCGGGCGCACCGATCAGGCGATCCATGCCGGCGTCCTCCCACTCCACGGAGATGGGGCCGTCGTAGCCGATCTGATTGAGCATGCGGAACGACGCCTCCCACGGCACGTCGCCGTGACCGGTCGAGATGAAGTCCCAGCCGCGGCGGCCGTCGGCCCAGGCGAGGTGCGAACCGAGGCGTCCACTGCGCCCGTCCTTCGCGCGCATCTTCGTGTCCTTGCAGTCCACGTGGTAGATGCGGTCCTTGAAGTCCCAGAGGAATCCGACGGGGTCGATCTCCTGCCAGACCATGTGCGAGGGGTCCCAGTTGAGACCGAACGCCTCGCGGTGGCCGATGGCTTCGAGGGCGCGAACCGTCGTGTAGTAGTCGTAGGCGATCTCGCTCGGGTGCACCTCGTGGGCGAACCGCACGCCGACCTCGTCGAAGACGTCGAGGATCGGGTTCCAGCGGTCGGCGAAGTCCTGGTAGCCGGCATCGATCGCCTCCTGGGAGACCGGCGGGAACATCGCGACGTACTTCCAGATCGACGAACCGGTGAAACCGATGACCGTCTTCACGCCGAGCGAGGCTGCGAGACGGGCGGTGTTCTTCATCTCCTCGGCCGCGCGCTGGCGCACACCTTCCGGGTTTCCATCGCCCCAGACGACGTCGGGCAGGATGTCGCGGTGACGCTGGTCGATCGGGTCGTCGCAGACCGCCTGGCCCTTGAGGTGGTTCGAGATCGCGTAGACCTTGAGGTTGTACTTCTCGAGCAGCGCGAGCTTGCCCTCCACGTAGCCCGGTTCGTCCCAGCGCCACGGATCGAGGTGGTCGCCCCAGCAGGCGATCTCGAGGCCGTCGTAGCCCCAGCCGGAGGCGAGCTTCGCCACCTCTTCGAAGGGGAGGTCGGCCCACTGGCCGGTGAACAGGGTGATGGGGCGAGCCATGACTACTCCTACTTCTGGTCGGTAACGTTTGTCCAGGCGCTTCCGCTGTCTGAACTGGATTCCACTGCCGCGAGCACCTGCTGAACCTGCAGGCCGTCCGCGAACGACGGGGTGGGCTGGGAGCCCGCGGCCACGGCCTCGACGAAGTCCTTCGCCTGATGCGCGAACCCGTGCTCGTAGCCCAGCGTGTGACCGGCCGGCCACCAGGCCGCAATGTAGGGATGTTCCGGCTCGGTGACCTGGATGGTACTGAAGCCCTGCGTTCCGGCCGGCAGCGTCGCGTCGTAGAACTCGAGGGAGTTGAGGTTCTCGAGATCGAACGACAGCGCGCCCTTCGATCCGGATACCTCGAGGCGCAGCGCGTTCTTGCGGCCGGTGCTGAAGCGCGTGGCCTCGAAGCTGCCGAGCACACCGCTCTCGAATCGACCCGTGAACAGGGCGATGTCGTCGACGGTCACCTCGCCACGCTCGGTCGATGCCGTCGCGGACAGTCCGTGGGCGTTCTCGGCGAGCGGGCGTTCCCTGATGATCGTGTCGATCGTTCCGGAGACACTCGCGAGCGAGGATCCCGTGACGTACTGCGCGAGGTCGACAGCGTGGGCGCCGATGTCGCCGAGCGCACCGGATCCCGCGAGGTGCTTCTGCAGGCGCCAGGCCAGCGGGGCCTCCGGGTCGATGAGCCAGTCCTGCAGGTAGCTCGCGCGCACCTGGTAGATCTCGCCGAGCCTGCCGGCCGCCACGAGGTCACGCGCGAAGGTCGCGGCGGGGACCCGTCGGTAGGTGAAGCCGACCATGGCGTACACGCCGCGTTCCGCTGCGTGCGCCGCGGCATCCGCCATCAATCGCGCTTCTTCGACGGAGTTGGCCAGGGGCTTCTCGCACAGCACGTGCTTGCCCGCCTCGAGGGCGGCGATGGCGATCTCCGCGTGGGAGTCGCCGGGGGTCACGATGTCGATGACGTCCACGTCGTCGCGGGCGATCACCTCGCGCCAATCGGTCGCGGTCTCGGCCCAGCCCCACTTGTCAGCGGCGGCAGAGACGGCTTCGGCATTGCGCCCGACGAGAATGTCCATCGTCGGCGTGGCCGGAAGATCGAAGAATCGGGGGGCGACGCGCCACCCCTGGGAATGTGCTGCTCCCATAAAGCCGTAGCCCACCATCGCCACTCGCAAGCGGCCCTGTGCCTGTGTCATGTTGGTCGGATTCTTTCTGCTGACGGGTAGGGCTGGGGAGTCGGGGGTGGGTGCCCGCACGGCGAACCGTGCGGGCACCCCTTACTACTGTTCTCGTTATGTGAAGGAGAAGTCGATGAACTTGTCGACGTTGTCCTTCGTGACGATCGGCGCGTTCAGCACGATGCGCGACGGCACCTCGACCTCGACGATGTCGCTCAGCGACTTGCCCTGCGCGACGAGGCGGGCGAGACGGATTCCGTCAGCAGCCTGCGTCGACGGGTAGATGACGGTTGCCTTGAGCACTCCGCTGTCGGCCTGGATCGCGTCCATGGCCGCACGCGAACCCGCGCCACCCACCATGAAGAACTCGTCACGGCCGGCTGCGTCGATTGCCGCGAGGACACCGACACCCTGGTCGTCATCGTGGTTCCAGATGGCGTCGATCTTCGGAGCGGCCTGGAGCAGCTGCGAGGTGACGGCTTCTCCACCGGCGATGGTGAAGTCAGCCGCAACGCGGTTGTTCACCTTGAGTCCACAGTCCTCGAGTGCCGTGGCGAATCCCTCGCTGCGCTGCTGCGTGAGCGGAAGGGAGTCGATGCCGGCGACCTCTGCGACGATCGCGTCGGGGTTGTCGCCGAGCTGCTCGCAGATGTAGGTACCGGCGGTCACACCCATGCCGAAGTTGTCACCGAGGATGGTGACGCGTGCGGCGAAGGTGCTCGAGAACTCGCGGTCCACGTTGATGACCGGGATACCGGCCTCCATCGCCTTGATCGCTACCTCGGTGAGTGCAGCACCATCGGTGGGCAGAAGCACGATGGCGTCGACCTTGTCGTTGATGAAGCCCTCGACCTGGCTGATCTGCAGGCTGGCGTCGTTCGTGCCCTCCGCGATCTTGAGGTCGATGTCCGGGTACTTCTCGGCCTCGGCCTTGGCGGCCGAGTTGATGGCGCCGAGCCATCCGTGGTCGGCCGCGGGGCCGGAGAAGCCGATGACGATGGTGTCACCCGTAGCCTCGTTGCCTTCGACGGTTCCACCGCCCGTCTGGGTTCCGGTGCCGGGTGCTGCGGTGCAGCCCGTCAGCAGCGCGGCAACGGCGAACGTTGCACCCGCCGTGATGAACAGATTGCGGCGGAGCTTGCGTGTTGCCAGCATGTACTTCCTCCTTGATAAGTGAATTGCAGATATCTCTTGAGCCAATGAGGAGGTGCCATTGGCGAGCTTTCCGGCACTCAGGCCGTTCTGCATCACTCGTGTCCGCATTGACGTTTCATGCAACATAACAGAACAAATGCCCACACACACAGGCTTATTTTGAGAATCGTCGAAAGTCGCTTGCGAGGGGTCAGCATTGCCGCGAGGGCCGACACCAGTTGATTGCTGCCATGGGAGCGGTGCCACGCTCCCCGCAACTTGGCGGAAGAGTGCCGGATCTCGGGGAAAATCGGTCGCGAGTCGAGACATCCCGACATACAGCTATTACTAGTGGCCCGCCGACTCAGTGCCCCATTAATGGGGCGGAAAGCGGTTGACGGCCCGGATTTCTCTCGCCAGAGCCCTCAAAACCTGTTATGTTGCGTGAATGATCAAAGTCGACCATGGGACACCCCTGCTGGAGGTACGGGGCGCCACAAAAGCTTTCGCCGGAGTACAGGCGCTCAAAGGCGTCGACCTGTCGATCCTTCCGGGTGAAGTGCACTGTGTACTCGGCCAGAACGGCGCCGGCAAGTCCACGCTCATCAAAATCCTCTCCGGTGTCTACACGCCCGACGAGGGCGAGTTCACCTGGCTCGGAGAGCCGGTCACCATCGGCGGCCCGACCGAAGCGCTCGGCATGGGCATCGCGACGATGTACCAGGAACTCGACGTCGTCGACGGTCTCACCATCGCCGAGAACATCTTCCTCGGCCACGAGCTGGCCACGGTCGGCTACCTCCGTTCCGGCGAGGCTAACAAGCGCACACGCGAACTACTGAAGCGCCTCGGCCACGGCGACCTCTCCCCCACGACCGAGGTCGGCTCGCTCTCCCCCGCGAACAAGCAGATCGTCTCGATGGCCCGCGCGCTGTCCCGCGACATCAAGCTCATCATCATGGATGAGCCGAGCGCCGTGCTCGACTCCGAAGAGGTCAAGAACCTCTTCCGCGTGGTCGAGGACCTCACCCGCGAGGGCATCGCCGTCGTCTACATCTCGCACCGTCTCGCCGAGATCCGCGAGATCGGCGACCGCATCACGGTCATCAAGGACGGCCGCAGCATGGCCGGCGGCCTCGACGTCGCCACGACGTCAACGCCCGAGCTCATCAAGCTCATGACCGGCCGCGACATCGCGAACGTCTTCCCACCCGCCCAAGCGATTCGGGATGACGCCCCCGAGGTGCTCACCGTCACCGACCTCGCGGTCAAGAACGTCTTCACTCCCCTCAGCTTCAGCGTGCGGGCCGGGGAGATCGTCGGCCTCGCGGGGCTCGTCGGTTCCGGCCGGTCCGAGATCCTCGAAGCCATCTACGGCGCGCTGCGCAGCAGCGGAACCGTCGAGGTGAGCGGCAGGAAGATCCGCTCCAACTCGGTGCCCGCCGCCGTCGCGAGCGGCATCGGCCTCTCCCCCGAGGAACGCAAGAGCCAGGGTCTCCTCCTCGAGGAGCCCATCTACCGCAACGTGACCCTGTCGTCGTTCGCGCGGTTCGCGTCGTTCGGATGGCTGCGCGAAGGCCTCGAGCGTCGCACCTCGCGCACCCAGCTCGAAGCTCTCGAACTGCGCCCGGCCGACCCCGACCGTGCCGCGGGCCTGCTCTCCGGCGGAAACCAGCAGAAGGTCATGCTCGCCCGCTGGCTCGTGCACGGCACCAAGGTGCTGCTGCTCGACGAGCCGACGCGTGGCGTCGACGTCGGCGCCCGTGCCGACATCTACGGCCTGATCCGCGAACTCGCGGCAGCCGGAACCGCAATCGTTGTCGTCTCGAGCGAGATCGAGGAGGTGCTCGGCCTCGCCGATCACGTTCTCGTCATCGCCGACGGCGAAGTGCTCACCAGTGTGAAGTCCAGTGAAATCGATGAGTCAGGGGTTCTCGACCTGGTGATGAAAGGAAGTGCCGCGTGAGCGAGCAGACCACCCCGCCCGCTGAGGTCAGCCTCCACCCTGACACCGCGCGCCCCCAGAACCCGACGGTCGCCGCGATCCGCCGCTTCCTCGCGAGCTCGGCCGGACGCAACATCGGCCTCGTCGTCGCGCTCATCATCCTGATCATCATCGGAACGGTGACGGCCGGCGACCGCTTCGCGAGCTTCCAGAACGTGCTCTCGATCCTGCGCCTCGCCTCGATCACCGGTGTCATCTCGATCGGCATGACGTTCGTCATCATCGCGGGCGGCATCGACCTCTCGGTCGGCTCCGTACTCGGCCTCAGCTCGATCGTCGCCACCATGGCCGCGGTGCAGTTGGCGGCCACGGGCTGGTGGCCGCTCATGATCATCATCGCCATCGCCGTCGGCGCTCTCGCCGGCGCGGTGAACGGTGTGATCATCGCCTACGGCAAGGTCGTCGCATTTATGACGACCCTCGCCATGCTGCTGGCCGCCCGAGCCCTCGCCGAGATCCTGTCCAACCGCACGACCCAGGGCGTCAACGTGCGCGGCTTCCTCGAGTTCACCCGCGGCGACGTCTTCGGCGTACCGAACCTGATCTGGATGTTCGTAATCGTCGCCATCGCCGGCTGGATCCTGCTCAATCGCACCACCTTCGGCCGCCGCACGGTCGCCATCGGCGGCAACCACGAAGCCGCACGCCTCGCCGGTATCAACGTGAAGCGCCACATGGTCTACGTCTACATCCTCTCGGGCGTCACCTCGGGCATCGCAGCGGTGATGATCCTCGGCCGTACCGGCGCCGGTACCTCCACGCACGGCACGCTGTACGAGCTCGACGCGATCGCCGCGGTGGTCGTCGGAGGAACGCTGCTGATCGGTGGACGCGGTTCAATCGTGGGTACCGTGCTGGGCATCCTGATCTTCAACGTGCTCATCAACATCTTCTTCCTCAACAACCTCAACACCTCGGTGCAGGCCATCACGAAGGGCGCGATCATCATTGCCGCCGTTCTGATCCAGCAGCGCTTCGCCTCACGCGGCTCGCGCAGCACCACCTGATCCCCTCGTTCTTACCCTTTTCCGTCACCGATTAAGAAGGTTCCTGTCATGACTCTCACCCCTACTCGCGACGACAAGTTCTCGTTCGGCCTGTGGACCCTCGGCTGGAACGCCCAGGACCAGTTCGGCGGACCGACCCGCGCGCACATCGACACCGTGACCGCGGTCAACAAACTGAGCGAACTCGGTGCGTACGGTATGACGTTCCACGACGACGACCTGTTTCCGTTCGAGGCGACCGAGGCCGAGCGCCA
The DNA here is from genome assembly GCF_004310685.1 of Glaciihabitans arcticus. Classification (NCBI taxonomy): domain Bacteria; kingdom Bacillati; phylum Actinomycetota; class Actinomycetes; order Micrococcales; family Microbacteriaceae; genus Glaciihabitans; species Glaciihabitans arcticus. Next base: position 112,374 of record NZ_SISG01000002.1, read on the forward strand.
GACGGAGATCGACCGCCTCAAGAAGGCTCTCGCCGACACGGGCATCATTATCCCGATGATCACCACCAACCTGTTCAGCCACCCCGTCTTCAAGGACGGCGGCTTCACCTCGAACGACCGCGCCGTGCGTCGCTTCGCGCTGCGCAAGGTCATCCGCAACATCGACCTCGCCGCCGAGCTCGGCGCCAAGACCTTCGTTATGTGGGGTGGCCGTGAGGGCAGCGAGTACGACGCCGCGAAGGACATCCGCGGAGCGCTCGAGCGCTACCGCGAGGCCGTCGACCTGCTCGGCGACTACGTGACCGACAAGGGCTATGACCTGAAGTTCGCGATCGAGCCGAAGCCGAACGAGCCGCGCGGAGACATCCTGCTGCCGACGGTCGGGCACGCGCTCGCCTTCATCGCGACGCTCGCGCGCCCCGAGATGGTCGGCCTCAACCCGGAGACCGGTCACGAGCAGATGGCGGGCCTCAACTACACGCACGGCATCGCCCAGGCGCTGTACTCCGACAAGCTGTTCCACATCGACCTCAACGGCCAGCGCGGCGTGAAGTTCGACCAGGACCTGGTCTTTGGCCACGGCGACCTGCAGAACGCATTCTCGCTCGTCGACCTGCTCGAGTTCGGCGGAAAGGATGGCGGCAAGACCTACACCGGGCCCCGCCACTTCGACTACAAGCCGTCGCGCACCGAGGACATCACCGGTGTCTGGGATTCGGTCTCCGCGAACATGCGCATGTACCTGCTGCTCAAGGAGCGTGCCGGAGCCTTCCGCGCCGACCCCGAGGTGCAGGAGGCGCTGCTCGCCGCGAAGGTGGACGAGGTCAACACCCCGACGCTGAACGACGGCGAGAGCTACGACGCCCTCATCGCCGACCGCTCCTCCTACGAGGACTTCGACTCGGCCGCCTACTTCGACGGCAAGGGCTTCGGCTTCGTGCGCCTGCAGCAGCTGGCCATGGAGCACCTCATGGGCGCGCGCGGATAAAAATTCCTGCGGACCTTTTATCCCGCGCGCGCAGTAGGGACACCCCTAGCTTCGCGACCTTGTGCGCACCTCTAAAAGCCGACCCGCACCTATGGCGAGATCGACCAAGGAAGCACCACCCAGCCCAACGGTCGAGAGCAGCGAACGAAGGAAGAAGTTATGCCCCTGGTAGCCGGCGTCGACAGCTCCACCCAGAGCTGCAAGGTGATCGTGCGCGACCTCGTGTCTGGCGCGATCGTGAGGGAGGGGCGTGCCGCCCATCCCGATGGCAGCGAGGTCGACCCGGAAAGCTGGTGGGTCGCGCTGCAACAGGCGATCGCGGCGGCGGGCGGGCTCGACGACGTCGCGGCCGTCTCGATCGCGGGGCAGCAGCACGGCATGGTGGTTCTGGATGTCGCGGGGCGGGTGATCCGCCCCGCGCTCCTCTGGAACGACACACGTTCCGCCCCGGCCGCGAGCGACCTGATCGCCGAGGTGGGGGCTGCGGATTTCGCGTCCCGCACCGGCAGCGTGCCGGTCGCAAGTTTCACGGCGACGAAACTGCGCTGGCTGCGCGACAACGAGCCGGAGAATGCGGCTCTGGTCGCGGCTGTCGCGCTCCCGCACGACTGGCTGACCTGGCGGTTGCGCGGATTCGGGCCGGAGAACGCCCAGCTCGACGAGCTGGTCACCGACCGTTCGGACGCGAGCGGCACCTCGTACTTCAGCGCCGAGCGCGGCGAGTACGACCGCGACCTGCTGGTGCGGGCGCTGGGTCACGACGTGATCCTGCCCCGCGTTGCCGCACCCGACGAGTGCGTCGGCACGGTCGGTGACACCGCGACGCTGGTCGGTCCGGGCGCAGGTGACAACGCCGGCGCCGCCCTTGGCCTGGGTGGTGGAGCCGGCGACGTGATCGTCTCGATCGGCACGAGCGGTACGGTTTTCGCGGTCTCCGCCGAGCCCGCGCTGGACGAGTCCGGCACGGTCGCGGGCTTCGCGGATGCCACCGGCCTCTACCTCCCGCTCGTCGCCACCCTCAACGCCGCGCGCATTCTCGACTCGATCGCCGGCCTGCTCGGCGTCGACCACACCGAGCTCGGCACGCTCGCGCTCGAGGCACCCGCTGGAGCGGACGGCCTCGTGCTGCAGCCCTACTTCGAAGGAGAGCGCACCCCCAACCTTCCGAACGCCACGGCAAGCCTGTTCGGGATGTCCCTGGCCTCGACTTCCCGCCCGAACCTGGCCAGGGCCGCGATCGAGGGAATGCTCAGCGCCCTCGCCGACGGCCTTGCCGCGCTCGAGTCCAACGGGGTGGTCGCCGAGCGCATCCTGCTCATCGGTGGTGCCGCCCAGAACGGGGCAGTACAGGCGATCGCCGCGCAGGTCTTCGATGCGCCGGTCGTCATCCCGAAACCGGGTGAGTATGTCGCGGCGGGGGCAGCGCGCCAGGCGGCGTGGATCCTCACGCGCGAGCTGCCGGATTGGGAGCTTGAGCTCGCGGCGGCGCCCGCGCCCGATCACCGCCCGGTCATTCTCGAGCAGTACCGCGCGCGCTCCTAGACCTGCGGCGGTGCGGTGCTCTCGCGCACCACAAGACGCGTTGCGAGATCCATGCGCGGGATCGACTCGAGTTCACCCTCACCCATACGCACGACCAGTCGCGCGGCCTCCTCGGCCATCTTGGTGAGCGGCTGGTGGATGGTCGTGAGCGCGGGGCTCGACCACTGGGCGAGTTGAAGGTCGTCGTACCCGACCAGGGAGAGCTCGCTGGGGATCTGGATGCCGAGCGTGCGTGCCGCCTCGATCACGCCGAGGGCCTGCAGGTCGCTGCCCGCGAAGATCGCGGTCGGACGGTCGGGACCGGAGAGCAACTCGAGCGCGATCTCCCGACCGCCGTCGACCTGGAAGTTTCCGAAGCGCACGAACCGCTCGTCGACCGGGATGCCCGCTGCGTTCATCGCCGAACGGTAGCCGTCGACGCGGGCGAAGGAGCACATCATGTCGTCGCGGCCGGTGATCGCCGCGATGCGGGTGTGACCGAGTTCGATGAGGTGCCGGGTCGCCATCAGGCCACCCGACCAGTTCGCGGAGCCGACCGAGGGAACGTCGGGAGCGGGGTCGCCGGCAGGGTCGATGATGACGAACGGGATCGCACGCGATCGCAGCTGCGCCTTCGCCTCCTCGGCGAGGTCGGAGAAGACCAGCACCACGCCGACGGGCCGGCGTCGCACCACTCCGACCACCCAGTCGGCCGACGGCGAGTGCCGGTCGCCCGACTCCGTGAGAACGACGCTGAGGCCGTTCTGACGGGCGATATTCTCGACGCCGCGGATGATCTCCATCGCCCACGCCGTCTCGAGTTCGGGGAACACCAGCTCGATGAGCGATCCGCGATTGGGGAGGCCGACCCGACGCTGATAACCCTGGCGATCCAGGATCTCTTCGACGCGGGCTCGTGTCACCGCCGACACGTCAGTGCGCCCATTGAGAACCTTGGAGACAGTCGATAGGGAAACCCCCGCCTCATCAGCTAATTCCCCGAGCTTGACGCGATCGGACCCCGAGACCATTCTCACCAATTCCTATTTGTTGCCACGAACAACTTGTGCATCAGCCTAGTCCTGCTTATGCTCGACCCATCCTAATCATTTTCGACGCAGATGTCGAAACTTTCGAGAGGCGTTCAACGATGAACACACGCAGCACACGCAGGTTGCTCGCGACGGGAGCCATTGCGGCACTCGCACTCGCCGGCACCACTGCCTGCGCCCCGGGCCAGCAGAATGCCGACGGCGACGTCGAACTCACCTGGTGGCACAACGGAACCGGTGAGCCGCTCAATGGCTTCTGGCAGTCCGTCGCCGACGAGTTCGAAGCGGCCAATCCCGGTGTCACGGTCACCATCGAGGCCGTGCAGAATGAGGAACTCCAGCGCACCAAGATTCCCAACGCGCTGCGCGGCTCGAACCCGCCCGACCTTTTCCAGCAATGGGGAGGCGGCGAACTCGCGGCACAGGTGGAGGCCGGTCGCGTCATGGACATCTCCGACGAGGTCGGCCCCGAGCTTGACTCCATCGGCGGTTCGGTTGCCGGATGGCAGGTCGACGGCAAGACCTACGGCCTCCCGTTCAGCCTCGGCATCGAAGGCTTCTGGTACAACAAGGCCCTGTTCGCCGACGCCGGCATCGAAGGCACGCCGACCACGCTCGACGAGCTCGACGACGCGATCGACAAGCTGAAGGATGCGGATATCACCCCGGTGGTCGTCGGTGCCGGCGACAAGTGGCCGGCCGCACACTACTGGTACAACTTCGCGTTGAAGTCCTGCTCCCCCGACACGTTGAAGACTGCCGCGGTCGACCTCGACTTCAGCGATTCCTGCTTCGTCGACGCCGGCGACGACCTCGAGGCGTTCCTCGAGACGGAGCCGTTCCAGGAGGGCTTCCTGGCCACCTCCGCCCAGAAGGGCGCCACCAGCTCTGCGGGCCTGCTTGCCAACGGCAAGGCCGGCATGGAGCTCATGGGCCACTGGAACCCCGGCCAGATGATGGGACTGACGGAGGACGGCAAGGGACTCGGTGACGACCTCGGCTGGTTCAACTTCCCGGCCATTCCCGGTTCATCCGGTGACGCGACCGCTGCCCTCGGTGGCGGTGACGGGTTCTCCTGCTCGGTGCAGGCTCCGCCGGAGTGCGTCGACCTGCTCAAGTACATCTCGAGCGTCGACGTGCAGACTCGATTCGCCGAGACCGGCGCGGGACTCCCGGTGACCGCGGGTGCGGAAGCCGGTGTCAGCGACCCGAACATGCAGGCTCTGCTCGAGGGACGCAACAACGCGACCTACGTGCAGCTCTGGCTCGACACCTCCTACGGTCCGACGGTCGGTGGTGCCATGAACGACGCGATCGCCAACATGTTCGCCGGCCAGGCCAGCTCGAAGGACATCGTGAAGGCGATGAACGACGCTGCTGCGACCCAGTAGGCGAGTATGACGCCCACCGACCCCACCGTGCTCGCCACGGACACCCGTCGGGACAGTGCCGCCGGTCGCGCCAACGCGCGGCCGGCGGCCGAGTCCGACACTTCCCCATCGACCCCGACAGTGCGCCGCACCGGCAGAGGCAGCCGACGCAAGAGTCTCGAGATCGTGCTGTTCGTGGCACCGGCTCTGCTCGTGTACGTAGGCTTCGTGTTGCTGCCCGTTGTGCTCGCCGCCTACTACAGCGTGTACAAGTGGAACGGCCTCGGTCCGCTCGAAGACTTCGTCGGCCTAGACAACTACACGCGCGCGCTCTCCGACCCGGTGTTCATCGGGGCCATGGGCCATAACCTGTTCTTCGTCGTTGCCTCCCTCGTCGTGCAGGGCCCCATTGCGATCGGCGTCGCCCTTCTGCTCAACCGCGCCATGAGGGGGCGGTCGATCTTCCGGGTGATCATCTTCATCCCGTATGTGCTCAGCGAAGTCATCTCGGCGGTCGCCTGGCTGCTCATCCTGCAACCGCAGGGACCGTTTGATGCAGTGATGGAAGCCGTGGGCCTGGGCGACCTGCGCCAGCTATGGCTCGCCGATCTCAACGTCGTGATCTGGACGCTGCTCGCCGTGGTCAGTTGGAAGTACGTCGGATTTGCGATCATCCTTTTTCTTGCCGGGCTGCAGGGTGTGCCCGAGGAGCTCACCGAGGCAGCGCAGATCGACGGCGCGAGCTGGTGGCAGGTGCAACGGCACATCACCATCCCGCTGCTCGGACCAACCATCCGCATCTGGGCGTTCCTCTCCATCATCGGATCGCTGCAGCTCTTCGACATGGTGTGGGTGATGACCGGCGGTGGACCGGCGAATGCGTCGAGCACGATGGCCACCTACATGATCCAGTTCGGCTTCCAGCGGTCGCAGCTGGGATTCGGCAGCGCGATAGCGGTCATCCTCTTCGTCATCTCCTTCACCTTCGCGCTCATCTACCAGCGTTTCGTTCTCCGCCGCGACACCGAGGGTGCACTGACCAGAGGGGTGGGCTGAGATGTCCCGAACGACCACGGCACGGCGCGGCTTCGACTGGAGCCAGCCCGTCATCTACCTCGTCGCGCTCCTCGCGGTCGGGCTCACCGTCGCACCGGTGATCTATCTCGTCATCGGCGGGTTCCGCACCACGGGGCAGCTCACGGCGAACCCGAACGCGCTGCCGGCCCCGTGGGTGCTCGACAACTATGCGAGTGTGCTCGCCTCTCCGACCTTCTGGAGCCAGGCGGCCAACAGCGCGATCACGGCGCTCGCGACAACCGCGGGAGTCGTGCTGCTCGGCGTGATGGCGGCCTTCGTTCTCGCCCGCTACGAGTTCCGGGCACGCAATGGCCTCTACCTGCTGTTCACTGTCGGGCTACTGTTCCCGATCACGGTCGCGATCGTGCCGCTCTACCTCATGCTGCAGAACCTCGGGCTGCTCGGCTCCCTCGCCGGGGTCATCATTCCGCAGGTCGCTTTCGCACTGCCGGTCACCATCGTGATCCTCGTGCCCTTCCTGCGCGCCATCCCCGGCGAGCTCGAAGACGCGGCGGCTATCGACGGCACCAGCCGGATCGGGTTCTTCTTCCGCATCCTGTTGCCGCTATCCGGGCCAGGGCTCGTGACGGTCGGGGTGCTCGCGTTCGTGGGCAGCTGGAACGCGTACCTACTGCCGCTGCTGGTGCTGAGCGACCCGACGTCGTTCACCCTTCCGCTCGGCGTGCAGGCATTCTCGACGCAGTACTCCCAGGACACCGCCATGGTGCTCGCCTTCACCTCGCTGGCGATGCTTCCCGCGCTCGTCTTCTTCACCATCGCCGAACGCCGCATCGTCGGCGGCCTCACCGGCGCCGTCAAAGGATAGGAACGACGTTGAGCACTGCAGCTCCCCCCGTGCCCACGTGGCAGAACACCGATCTCCCCGTCGCGGAGCGCGTCGACGCTCTCGTGGAGCTCATGACCCTCGAGGAGAAGGTCGCCCAGCTGGTCGGCGTGTGGGTCGGCGCCTCGACCGAGGGCGGGGATGTCGCGCCGCACCAGCACGACATGGACGACGTGATCGACCTCGACGCCCTGCTGCCGAACGGTCTCGGGCAGCTCACCCGCCCATTCGGCAGCGCACCCGTCAACGCGGGAACCGGCGCGCTCTCCCTACTGCGCACCCAGGCCCGCATCGCCCGCGAGGGCAGGTTCGGCATCCCGGCAGTCGCCCATGAGGAGTGCCTCGCCGGCTTCGCCGCGTGGGGCGCGACCGCCTATCCGGTGCCCCTGTCGTGGGGCGCGACCTTCCATCCGCAATTGATCGAGAGGATGTCGCGGCGCATCGGTTCCGACATGCGCTCCGTCGGTATCCACCAGGGCCTCGCCCCCGTGCTGGACGTGGTGCGCGACGCGCGCTGGGGACGAGTCGAGGAAACCATCGGCGAGGACCCGTACCTCGTGGGCTCGATCGGTGCGGCCTACGTGCGCGGTCTCGAATCGGCCGGCATCGTCGCAACGCTCAAACATTTCGTCGGCTACTCGGCATCCAAGGCCGGGCGCAACCTCGCCCCGGTCTCGGTCGGTCCGCGCGAGCTCGCCGACGTGCTGCTTCCCCCGTTCGAGATGGTGCTCCGCGAGGGCGGACCGCGCTCGGTCATGCACGCGTATACCGACATCGACGGCGTTCCCGCCGCCGCCGACGCCGAGCTGCTCACCGGACTGTTGCGCGACGCCTGGGGCTTCGAGGGAACCGTGGTCGCCGACTACTTCGGCGTCGCGTTCCTCAAGCTCCTGCACGGCGTCGCGGGAACCTGGGCCGAGGCCGCGGGTCTCGCCCTCGAGGCAGGGGTCGACGTCGAGCTGCCCACCGTAAAGACCTTCGGGCCTCCGCTCATCGACGCCGTGCGCAAGGGCGCCATCGACGAGGGCCTCGTGGATCGTGCACTGCGCCGGGTACTCCTGCAGAAGGCCGGACTCGGACTGCTCGACACAGACTGGTCGCCCGTTCCTCCCGCGCTCGTCGGCGTCGACCTGGACGATTCGGGCGCCGTGGCCGCGGCAATCGACCTCGACTCGGCCGACAACCGAGAGCTCGCCGGTCTCATCGCCGAGCAGTCGGTCGTGCTGCTCACCAACAACGGCATCCTGCCCCTCGGCCGCCCGTCTCGGATCGCGGCGATCGGGCCAACCTCGAACGACCCCTTTGCGGTGCTCGGCTGCTATTCCTTTCCCGCCCACGTCGGCGTGCAGCACCCGGGAGTCGCCGTCGGCATCGAGCTACCTACTCTGCTCGAATCGCTGAGCGCCGAGTTCGGCGCAGTCGACTATGCCCTCGGCACCACGATCGACGGCGGCGAGACCGCCAGCATCGAGGCGGCCGTCACCGCAGCGAGAACGGCGGATGTCGCGATCGTCGCTCTCGGCGACCGGGCCGGGCTGTTCGGTCGCGGCACAAGCGGCGAGGGCTGCGACGCGGAATCCCTCGCGCTGCCCGGCAGCCAGCAGCAGCTGCTCGACGCGGTGCTCGCCACCGGCACCCCGACCATCGTGGTGCTGCTCGCCGGGCGGCCGTACGCACTCGGCCGTGCCGTCACGGAGGCCGCCGCCATCGTGCAGACGTTCTTCCCCGGCCAGGAAGGGACGCGCGCCATCGCCGGAGTGCTGAGCGGCCGGGTGAATCCCGGAGGCCGGCTCCCGGTGAGCGTTCCCGCGCTTCCGGGCGCCCAGCCGTCGACCTACCTCGCCGCCCATCTCGCCGGCCCCACCGAGGTCTCGAACATCGACCCCAGCGCGGCGTTCCCGTTCGGACACGGGCTCGGCTATGCGGCGTTCGAATGGGAAGCTCTCGAACATGGGCCGTCGACTGTTCCGATCGACAGTTCGGCCACCCTCGCCCTCCGGTTGCGCAACACCGGCGACCGCGCCGGCACCGAGGTCGTGCAGCTGTACCTGCACGATCCCGTCGCCTCGATCGTGCGACCCGCGCAACGACTGCTCGGCTTCCTCCGTCTCGAACTCGCCGCCGGGCAGGAGGTCGATATCTCGGTCGACGTTCCCGCCGAGCTCGCGAACTTCACCGCGCGCGGCGGCGTGCGCATCGTCGAGCCCGGGGAACTCGTGCTCGGGCTGGGGCGGTCAAGTGGGGACATCCCGATCACGCAGCGCATCGACGTCGTCGGCCCGGCGCGCACTGTCGGCTTCGACCGCCTGCTGCACCCGACCTTCACCGAACTGGTGCGGCGCGGGTCATGACGGTCGTCACGCAGTTCGATACCTCGGTGCGGCACCGCCTGGGCCAGGCAGTCGTCACGGTGTGCGATGCGTCTGGGCAGCCGCTGCCCGACCGCACCGTGCACCTCGAGCAGAAGCGGCACGCCTTCGCCTTCGGCAACATCGGCTTCGATTTCCTCGACCTGGCGAGTCGGGATGACGACCTCGGACCCTCGACGAGCCCCGCCTTCGGCCGCCCGTCCGCCGACCTCGAGGGTCTCGCCGACCTCTGGCTCGACCTGTTCAACACCGCGACCCTTCCGTTCTACTGGAGCGGCTTTGAACCGAGACCGGGCCACACCGACACCCGTCGCCTGCTGCGTTCCGCGCGCTGGTTCGCCGACCGCGGTGTGAGACTCAAGGGTCACCCGCTCGTCTGGCACACCCTCTCCCCCGACTGGCTGCTCGAGCTGTCGCTCGACGAGGTCGAGCTCGCACAGCGGCTTCGTGTGCGCCGAGAGGTCTCCGACTTCGCCGGGCTGATCGACACGTGGGATGCGATCAACGAGGCCGTGATCATGCCCGTCTTCGACCGCCAGGCGAACGCGATCACCGCTCTGAGCCGTGACGTGGGCCGCATACCCATGATCCGACTCGCGGTCGAGGAGGCCCGCGCCGCTAATCCCGCCGCGACCCTGCTCATCAATGACTTCGACCTGTCGTCAGCCTACGAGGTGCTCATCGAGGCCGTGCTCGAGGCTGCGATCCCGATCGACGGAATCGGCCTGCAGACCCACATGCACCAGGGCTATCGGGGCGAGGACGCCATCGCGGAGATTCTCGAGCGCTTCGCACGCTACGAGTTGCCGCTGCACCTCACCGAGACCACGCTGCTCTCGGGCGACCTCATGCCGCCCGGGATCGAAGATCTCAACGACTACCACGTTGATTCCTGGCCATCCACCGAGGCAGGCGAGGAGAGACAGGCCGAGGAGATGGTGCGCCACTATCGCTCGCTGCTCGCGCACCCCGCCGTCGCATCGGTCACCTACTGGGGTTTCACCGATGCGGGCGCCTGGCTCGGAGCGCCGGTCGGACTCGTACGCGCGGACGGCACACCCAAGCCGTCCTACGAGGCGATGCGGTCACTGCTCAAGGATGAGTGGTGGCTCGGGCCGACCACGCTGCGCACCGACCGGCTCGGACGAGTCGCCGTCGAGGCCTTCGCGGGAGACTTCGAGGTGCGCGTGCGCGGGCGGGTCGTCGACGTGCAGCTGCGGGCGGGCGAAACGTCATCCATCGACATCATGATCGAAGGCTGAGCGGGCCCGTCGACTCGCGCGCCACGAGCTGCGGCGCAGGGTGCGGGGCCTCCTCGAGGGTGCCGTCGAGGATGAGTTCGAGCAGCGTCGACATGACCGTGCGGCCGAGCTCGGAGAAGTCCTGCCGGATCGTCGTGAGCGGCGGGCTGAAGTGCTCGGCCTCGGGGATGTCGTCGAACCCGATCACACTCACGTCGCCCGGGATCGAGACACCGGCCTGGCCGAGCGCGTGCATCGCGCCGAGCGCCATCTGGTCGTTGCCCGCGAAGATCCCCGTGAAGCCACCGGCACGCGCGAGCTGCTGCCCGACCCGGTATCCGCTCGCGGGTGACCAGTCACCGACGAGCGGCTCGCGTGCCACCAGGCCATGCTCGGAGAGCGCAGCACGCCAGCCCCGCACGCGCTCCGTCGCATCCATTGAGTGGTCGGGGCCGGCGAGATGCACGATCTCGCGATGCCCGAGCTCGATGAGGTGCATCGTCGCGTCGTAGGCGCCCTGGTACTGGTCGATCGAGACACTGTGGAAACCGAGGCGACCCGAACTCTCCACGGCGACGAGCGGCACACCGAGGTCGATTCCCTGGATCGCCTCGAGCGCTCCACGGTGGGCGGCGATCAACACGAGCCCCTCGACGTTCTGGCTGAGCAGCAGGTCGACGGACTGGCGCATCGATGCGGAGTCGGCCTCAAGCATGCTCGTGATGCTCACGAGATAGCGGGCCTTGCGCGCCGCCTCGTTGAAGCCGATGAGCGTACTGGATGGCCCGTAGTCCGGGCTACCCGTGGTGATCAGGCCGATCGTGCGCGACCTGCGAGTCACGAGCGAACGGGCAGCGGTCGACGGGCGGTACCGCAGCTGCTTGATGGCGTCCTCGACGCGCTGCCGGGTCGCGGGGCGCACGTTGGGAAGGTTGTTGACGACGCGCGAGACGGTCTGGTGGGAGACCCCGGCGAGGCGCGCGACATCGAAGATGTTCGCGACGCGTGCCCTGTCTTCTGTACTCACCGAACTCGTTGGCCCCCGGATTGTTCGCAGCAGGTCTCGCCGCTACCCAACTTTATTGGCTGCACGTCACTTGCGTCGCGCGGTGAGAACCCGCTGCAGCACGATGAAGACGAGCAGCAGTCCGCCGATGACGATCTTCGTCCACCACGAACTGAGCGTGCCCTCGAAGCTGATGATGGTCTGGATGATGCCGAGCAGCAGCACGCCCAGCAGCGAACCGAGTACGAACCCGTAGCCACCCGTGAGCAGGGTGCCGCCGATGACGACTGCTGCGATCGCGTCGAGCTCCATGCCGACGGCCGTGAGGCTGTAGCCCGAAAGCGTATAGAAGGTGAAGAGCACCCCGGCGACCGCCGAGCAGAAGCCGCTGATCACGTAGACGAGCACCTTGGTGCGCGAGACCGGGAGGCCCATGAGCATCGCCGAGTGCTCACCGCCGCCGATCGCGTACACGGTGCGACCGGTGCGCGTGTAGTGCAGCACAAGGAACCCGATGGCGACGACGACGAGCGCGATGATCACGCTCGGCGTGATCGACATACGATCCGCGATCGGGATGCGGGTGTTCGCCATCGCGGTGAAGAACGGATCGGTGATCGAGATCGAGTTGAGGCTGATCACGTAGCAGAGCCCCCGCGCGAGGAACATCGCGGCGAGCGTCACGATGAACGGTTGGATCTGGAAGTAGTGGATCACGAGCCCGCTCAGCAGTCCGATCGTCGAACCCGCGACGAGCACGATCGCGATGATGACCATCGGTGGCCAGCCGTCGCGCGCGAGCGAGGCCGCGATCATGGTCGAGAGGGCGACGACAGAGCCGACCGAGAGGTCGATGCCTCCGGTGAGGATGACGAACGTCATCCCGACTGCCAAAACGATGAGGAACGCGTTGTCCACGAAGAGGTTGAGGATCACCTGGCCGCTCGCGAAGTTGCGGTACCGGCTGGCGCCGACTCCGAACATCACGACCAGCAGCACGAAGGTCACGATCACCGAGGAGAACTTCGACGACGGGATGAACCGCGAGACGCCGATGCGTTCGAGGAAGGCCGGGGCCACGGGTGTTGTGGTCATGATGCGACTCCGGCGGTCTCGGCGGCAACGGGCGTGGTGATGGTGCCGCTCGGCACGGGCGGCAGGGGTGGGGCGGCCTTGCGCCGATGCATCCGGGCCTGAACGACCGGCGATTGCAGCAGGCAGACGGCGATCACGACGAGCGCCTTGAAGACGAGGGTGATCTCGGGCGCGATGCCGATCGTGTAGACGGTGGTCGTGAGGGTCTGGATCACGAACGCCCCGATGAGCGACCCCGTGAGCGAGTAACGGCCGCCCGCGAGCGAGGTGCCGCCGATCACGACCGCGAGGATGGCGTCCATCTCGATGTAGAGCCCCGCGCTGTTGGCGTCGGCCGCGGTCACGTTCGACGAGATCATCAGGCCCGCGATAGCAGCGCAGACGGCGCTGAAGACGTAGACGGTCCAGATGATCCCTCGCGACCGGATGCCTGCGAGCCTCGACGCCTCGGGGTTGATGCCGACCGACTCGATCAGCAGGCCGAGTGCCGTGCGGCGTGTGAACAGCGCGGCGATGGCGAACATGATGCCGGCGATCACGATCGAGGCGGGCAGGCCGAACCAGTAGCCCGCGCCGATCACCTTGTAGGGCGCGCTTGAAACCGTGATGATCTGGCCCTCGGTGATGAGCATCGCGATGCCGCGACCGGCCGTCATGAGAATGAGCGTCGCGATGATCGGCTGGATGCCGAACACGGAGACGAGCAGCCCGTTCCAGCTGCCCAGCACGAGCGAGAAGACGAGAGACACGGCCACAGCGAAGACGACGGTGCCGGGGTTGTTGCCGTCGGGGGCATCCGCGATGATCGTGCAGGCGAGGGCGCCGGAGATGGCGACGATCGCGCCGACCGAGAGGTCGATGCCGCGGGTTGCGATGACGAGCGTCATCCCGAGCGCGACAAGGATGGTCGGCGCACCGTTGCGCAGAATGTCGATGATGCTGCCGAACAGGTGCCCGTCCTTGACCTGGATCGAGAAGAAGTTCGGCGCGACGACCACGTTCAGGATCGCGAGGGCGACGAGGGTGAGAACCGGCCAGAACAGGCGGCTCCGGGTCAGGCCGCGCCAGATGTCGGGGATGTTCATGCTTCGGCTCCGCTCGCGATGAGGCCCATGATCTGGCCCACTGAGATGTCTTCGTTGGGAAGGTCGGCGACCTTGCGCCGGTCGCGCATCACCGCGATGCGGTGGCTGAGCCGCAGCACCTCCTCAAGTTCGGCGGAGATGAAGATCACCGACATCCCTTCCTCGGCGAGGTTCGATACGAGCTTCTGGATCTCGGCCTTCGCCCCCACGTCGATGCCGCGGGTCGGCTCGTCGAGCACGAGCAGCCGGGGTGCGACGGCGAGCCAGCGGGCGAGAAGCACCTTCTGCTGGTTGCCGCCCGACAGGTTGCCGACGAGCGCGTCGGGGTTGGCCGGCCGGATGTTCAGCGCCTGGATATAGCTCTGCACGAGCTCGTCCGCTCGACGCTTCGGGATGCGCCTGAGCCAGCCGCGGTCGGCCTGTAGGGCGAGCACGATGTTGTCCCGCACGCTGAGGTCCTCGACGATCCCCTCTTTCTTGCGGTCCTCGGAGGAGTAGGCGATGCGCTCGCGGAGCGCCGCGCGCGGGGTGCGGAACTTCTTGCGCACACCCCCGACCTTCAGCTCGCCGGAGTCCGCGTGGTCGGCACCCGTGAGCAGGCGCACCACCTCGGTGCGGCCCGAGCCGAGCAGGCCGGCAAGGCCGACCACCTCGCCCTCGTTGATCCGCAGGTCGAAGGGCTCGATCAAGCCCTTGCGGCCGAGTCCGGTCGCCTCGAGGAACGGCTTCTCGACGCTGTCGTCCGTGGTCGTCGTGCGCGACTTCGCCTCGAGGTCGTCGAGCACGGCGAGCTCCTTGCCGATCATCTTGTGCACGAGTTCGATGCGCAGGATGTCCGCGGTCAGGTACTCGCCGACGAGCGTGCCGTTGCGCAGCACGGTCAGCCGGTCCGAGATCTCGTAGACCTGGTCGAGGAAGTGCGACACGAACAGGATGGCGACTCCGGCCTCCTTGAGGTCGCGGATCACCCGGAAGAGTTCGGCGACCTCGTCGGCGTCGAGGCTCGAGGTCGGTTCATCCAGAATCAGCACCTTGGCATCGATGTCGGTCGCCCGCGCGATCGCGACGAGCTGCTGCACAGCGAGCGAGTGGGTGCTGAGCTGCGAAGACGGGTCGATGTCGAGGTGCAGGCGGGCGAGCAGTTCGGAAGCCCGATCACGGGTCGCCCGCCAGTCGATGGTGCCGAAACGGCGGGGCTCGCGCCCGAGCATGATGTTCTCAGCGACGGAGAGATTGGGGAGGAGGTTGACCTCCTGGTAGACGGTGCTGATGCCGGCAGCCTGCGACTGTGCCGGAGAGCTGATGGCGAGCGGCTGGCCGCCGAGGCGGATCTCGCCGCTGTCGATTCCGTAGACGCCGGTGAGGGCCTTGATGAGCGTGGACTTGCCCGCGCCGTTCTCACCCATGAGCGAGTGGACCTCGCCCGGGAACATCCGGAAGCTCACCGAGTCGAGCGCCTTGACGCCGGGGAAGGTGATCGAGATGTCGGTCATCTCCACGATGGGCGTGGTCGTCATGCGGGTTTCCTCACTCTTCATCGAGTCGTCAGGGATGACGTTGAGGATGGCGCGGCCTGAGCCGCGCCATCCTCAGTTCAGATTTTTAGTACTTGCGGTCCGGAAGCGCGGCCTTGGCCTGCTCCTGGTCGAAGGTCGTCTCCTCCGTGACGATACGCTTCTCGACGGTCTCACCGGCAGCGACCTTCTTGGCGATGTCGACGAGCTGGTCTCCCAGCAGCGGCGAGCACTCCACAATGAAGTTGATCTTGCCGGCCGCGAGGGCCGTCATGCCGTCCTTCACCGCGTCAACAGTGACGATCTTGATGTCCTTGCCGGGAACGAGTCCGGCAGCCTCGATCGCCTCGATGGCACCGAGCCCCATGTCGTCATTGTGGGCGTAGACGAGGTCGATCTTGGGGTTGGCCTTGAGGAACGCCTCCATGACCTGCTTGCCACCAGCGCGAGTGAAGTCGCCCGTCTGGGTTGCCACGATGTCGAACTTCGGGTCGGTGACCTTGTTACGGAAACCCTCGGCGCGGTCGTTGGCCGGTGCGGCACCGGTTGTTCCCTGCAGCTCGACCACCTTGACGTCGGTCGCGTCGGCGAACTCGGTGTTGACCCAGTCGCCGGCCTTCTCACCCTCGAGGATGAAGTCGGAGCCGAGGAAGGACTCGTAGAGCGTGTCGTCGGTCGAGTCGACCGAGCGGTCGGTCAGCACAACGGGGATGCCCGCCGCCTTGGCCTCGCCGAGAACGGTGTCCCAACCGGATTCGACGACCGGCGAGAACGCGATCACGTCGACGCCCTGCTGGATGTACGAGCGGATCGCCTTGATCTGGTTCTCCTGCTTGCCCTGGGCGTCCGAGAACTTGAGCTCGATGTCCGCGGCCTTGAACGAGCCCTGGATGGAGATCGTGTTGGCCGTGCGCCATCCGCTTTCCGCGCCGACCTGGGAGAAGCCGACGATGAGGTCGTCCGTTCCGCCGCCGCCGCTGCCGGCATCCGGGCCGCCTGTGGCGCAACCGGTGAGGGCGATGAGCATCGCGCCGACTGCTGCGGCACCAATGAGTTTCTTCATTGAACTAAACCTCCTTGTTCAGTGTTCCGGAACCCGTGGTGACTGCAACACGAGGATGGTTATCCGGCCGACCAGTTCATTCTGGTCACTGGCGATGTTAGCGCTCACATTTGCCGCTCAACAATACGCCAATGTCACAGTTGGATAACGGAGCGGCCCCTCAGCCCCGTGTTTCCGGGGCTGCCCCCGCTCTATCCTGATATCCGCTGCTCCGGGATGCCGCGCTCTTCGCGCCGCTGCCCCGCCAATGTGAGGGTTCTCACCCGCCAGACAAACGGTCCAGATGCGGATTATCGACGCTCGACCGGCCCTGAAAGTCGAATTTCCGCAACTCGAGGGCTCGGCGGAGCCGGGGGTCGACGGCGCGGGGCATCCCGAACCCAGAGGCGCGGTGGGGGCCGCATCTCACTGGGATACTGTCAGGTATGAAGCGCATCACCTATAGCGGCGGGTCTCTTGTGACCGGAAACGCCATCACCGCCGCCCTGCTGGAGTACACCACCTCGGTCGCTGACGCCGAGAACAGCGTGACGGTCGACATCCCCGTGCTCGAAGAGAACGGGGAGGTCACGGTGCACACCCTGCTGCTGAGCCCCGCCAGCCAATTCGACGTCGCAGATGTCGGAGGGATCAGCGATGCCGAGGAGGCAGCGCGGTTCCCGGTTCCGGTGATGCCTCAGATCGGCATCGTGGGCGTCGTCGAAAGCAACCCCGAGGCTGAGCGCACGGCGCAGGACTTCAACTCCATCATGCGTGAAATCGACGACGGGCTGGGACAGTAACCATGGGCAAGTTCATCTACGGCACCCCGTCGATCGCGGTCGACTTCGACGATCGGGTGCTCGCGCACCTCAAGGTCGTCATCCTCTCGAAGGTGCGCAGGGGCGAGAGTTTCACGTTCTCGTGGGAGTACACCGTGGCTGCGGGCAGCGGTCACAGCTCCATCTGGATCCACCCCACGATCCCCCTGCAATTCGACTTCGTCGGCAGCCGTGAGCCGCGACTCAACCGGGCATGGGTCGAGGAGCTGGTGCGGCTGGCCAATTCCCCGGCCGGCCTTCGCGTGACACCGGAGCCTGCCGACCCCGCTGAGGTGTAGAAGCGCGGATGCCCCGGCCACGAGTCGTGGCCGGGGCATCCGCGGGGCAGCTCTAGCGTCCGCCGGAGCGGCGCTTGTTGTACACGTCGAAGGCGACAGCGAGCAGGAGCACGAATCCCTTGACCGCCTGCTGCCAGTCGATACCGATGCCGAGGATCGACATGCCGTTGTTCAGAACACCGATGATGAGGCCACCGATGATGGCGCCGCCGATGGTTCCGACACCGCCCTGCACTGCCGCACCACCGATGAAGGCGGCGGAGATGGCCTCGAGTTCGAAGCCGGTTCCCGCCTTCGGGCCCGCGAGGTTGAGTCGCGCGGTGAAGACGAGGCCCGCCAGTGCCGCGAGCAGGCCCATATTGACGAAGATGAAGAAGTCGACCTTCTTCGTCTTGACTCCGGAGAGCTCGGCCGCGTGGCGGTTTCCACCGATGGCGTAGATGTGGCGACCAAATACGCTGCGGTTGCTGATGATGCCGTAGACGAGCACCAGCACGGCGAGCACGATGAGGGTGATCGGCACGCCCTTGAACACGGCGAGCGCGTAGGTGATGAGGCCGACTCCGGCGCTCACGGCGACGAGCTTGACCACGAACCAGACGAGCGGCTCGACGTCCTGGCCGTAGGCCGAGCGCCCCTTGCGCGTGCGCAGTTGCTGCACGATGAGCGCAATGATGGCGAAGGCGCCGATCGCGAGCGTGAAGGGGTCTATGTGCGAGCGCCCGCCGGTGTCGATCGGGAAGCTGATGAAGCCGTTACCGAGTGCGCGGTACTCCGAGGGGAAGGATCCGACGTTCGAGTTGCCGAGCACCACGAGCGCGAGGCCGCGGAAGATGAGCATGCCGGCCAGGGTCACGATGAACGCGGGGATGCCGACGTAGGCGATCCAGAACCCCTGCCACGCCCCGACCAGGGCGCCCACCACGAGGGCGGCGATGATCGCCATCCACCAGGAGAAGCCCGCATCCCGAATCAGCACACCCGACACGGCACCGACGAACGCTGCGACCGAACCGACCGAGAGGTCGATGTGGCCGGCCACGATCACGAGCACCATGCCGATCGCGAGGATCAGGATGTAGCCGTTCTGCACGATCAGGTTCGAGATGTTCTGCGGGCGCAGCAGCACCGACGTGCCGTCCTGGATGGTGAGGATGGCGAACAGCACCACCACCGCGATCAGCGCCAGGAAGATGCCGTTCTTGCCGAGGTCGCTCAGCACGTGGCTGAGAGCCGACGTGAACCGGTTGCTCGCCGGTTGCACAACGGCGCCAACAGCTTTGTTGTCTGTGTCAGTCATTGGGGATAACTCCTTGAGGTGCCGTAGCCGCGGGGCTAGCGGGGCTTTTCCATGGTCATGAGCTTGATGAGGGATTCCGGGTTGGCTTCCGCGATGGGCAGCTCGCCGGTGATGGTTCCCTCGGAGAGGGCGTAGATGCGGTCGCAGATTCCGAGCAGTTCGGGCAGCTCCGAGGAGATGACGATGATGCCCTTGCCCTCGCTCGCGAGGCGGTTGATGATCGTGTAGATCTCGTACTTAGCGCCGACGTCGATGCCGCGGGTGGGCTCATCGAGGATCAGCACGTCAGGGTCCGAGTAGATCCACTTGCTCAGCACCACCTTCTGCTGGTTGCCGCCCGAGAGCTTTCCGGTCTTCGCGAGCACCGTCGGCGACTTGATGTTCATCGACTTGCGGTACTCGTTGGCGACCTTGAACTCCTCGTTGTCGTTGACGAGTCCGCCGTGAACGAGTTTCTCGAGCGACGCCATGGAGATGTTGCGCTTGATGTCCTCGATGAGGTTGAGGCCGTACTGCTTACGGTCCTCCGTGGCATAGGCGAGGCCGTTCTCGATCGCCTCGGCGACGGTGCGGGTCTTGATCTCCTCGCCGTTCTTGAAGACCTTGCCCGAGATGCGCGAGCCGTAACTGCGTCCGAACAGGCTCATGGCGAACTCGGTGCGACCCGCGCCCATCAGTCCCGCGATGCCGACGATCTCGCCGCGACGCACATTGAGGTTGACGTTGTTGACCGTGACCCGGTTGACGTCCTGCGGGTGGTGGGCGGTCCAGTTCTCGACGCGCAGGATCTCCTCGCCGATGTTGGGCGTGTGATCCGGGTAGCGGTGCTCGAGGTCGCGGCCGACCATGTCCTTGATGATTCGTTCTTCGGTGACGTCATTCTTGGAGATCGTCTCGATCGTGTTGCCGTCGCGAATCACGGTGACGGCGTCCGCGATCTTCTTGATCTCGTTGAGCTTGTGGCTGATGATGATCGACGTGATTCCCTGCTCTTTCAGGTGCAGGATGAGGTCGAGCAGGTGGGACGAGTCCTCGTCGTTGAGAGCCGCGGTCGGTTCATCCAGAATCAGCAGCTTGACACGCTTGGACAGGGCCTTGGCGATCTCGACGAGCTGCTGCTTGCCGACGCCGATGTCCATGATGCGCGTGGTGGGGCTCTCGCGCAGGCCGACCCGGGCCAGGAGCTTCGAGGCCTCGAGGTTGGTGCGGTTCCAGTCGATGAGACCGAGCGCGCCCTTCACCTCGTTGT
This sequence comes from Glaciihabitans arcticus, assembly GCF_004310685.1. NCBI lineage: Bacteria > Bacillati > Actinomycetota > Actinomycetes > Micrococcales > Microbacteriaceae > Glaciihabitans > Glaciihabitans arcticus. Next base: position 132,247 of record NZ_SISG01000002.1, read on the forward strand.
TGAGGAAGATGTTTTCGGCGATGGAGAGGTAGGGGCTGAGGGCGAGCTCCTGGTGGATGATGACGATGCCCTTCGCCTCGGAGTCGCGGATGTCCTTGAACTGCACGACCTCGTCCTCGAAGACGATGTCCCCGTCGTAGGTGCCGAACGGGTACACGCCCGAGAGCACCTTCATGAGTGTGGACTTGCCTGCGCCGTTCTCGCCGCAGATCGCGTGGATCTCGCCGCGTGCGACCTCGAGGGTCACGTCGGCGAGCGCTTTCACGCCCGGGAAAGTCTTGGTGATCGACCGCATCTCGAGGATGTTCGTCACGTTCTGAGTAGCCACTGCCAGCCACTTCCTTACGTCGTTGTGGTGAACCCGGTGGTGGGGAGTCTAGGACTCCCCACCACCGGATGGTGGAACTGTTATTCGGTCGACGGCTGTGTTAGCCGTTGACCTCCTTTTCGGTCCAGTAACCGGTGTCGATCAGTTCCTTCTGGATGTTGTCCTTCAGCACGATGACCGGCTGGAGGAGGTACGAGGGAACGTCCTTGATCTCGTTGTTGTAGGTCGAGTCGTCGTTCGTCGCCACCTTTTCACCGTTGAGCGCTGCGATGGCCATGTCGCCGGCCACCTTCGCGAGCTCGCGGGTGTCCTTGAAGATGGTCGCATACTGCTCGCCGGTGTTGATCGCCTTGACCGAGTCGATCTCAGCGTCCTGGCCGGTGATGATGGGCCACTCGTCGCCGAGCGTGTAGTCACCGTCGGTCAGTGCCGAAATGATTCCTCGCGAGATGCCGTCGTAGGGCGAGAGGATTCCGTCGACCTTGTCGCCACCGGAGTAGTTCGCGGTGAGGAGGTCCTCCATGCGGCTCTGGGCCACTTCACCGTTCCAACGCTCGGTAGCTGCCTGCTCGATCTTGACCTGGCCGCTCTTGACGACGATGGTTCCGTTGTCGATGAAGGGCTTCAGCTCCTGCTGCGCTCCGTTGAAGAAGAAGAACGCGTTGTTGTCGTCGAGCGAACCTGCGAACATCTCGATGTTGAACGGTCCCTCGGGAGCGCCCTCGATGGCCTTGCCCTCGAGGTCGGTCAGTCCGAGACCGTTGAGGAGCGACCATGCCTGCTGCTGTCCGACGAGGAAGTTGTCGAACGTGGCGTAGTAGTCGACGTTCTCCGTGTTCATCAGCAGACGGTCGTAGGCGATGACCGGGATGTCCTGGCTCGCGGCGTCTTCGAGGATGTTGGTGAGCGTGGTGCCGTCGATCGATGCGACGATCAGGGCCTCTGCACCCTTGGTGATCATGTTCTCGATCTGGCTGACCTGGGTGGGGATGTCGTCTTCTGCGTACTGGAGGTCGACGGTGTAGCCCTGGTCTTCGAGGTGCTTCTTGAGGGCGTTGCCATCGGCGATCCAACGCTCGGAGGACTTGGTCGGCATGGCGACGCCGATGCGTCCCTTGTCGCCACCGGCGCTATCGCCGTCTCCGCCACCGCCGGCACAGGCCGCGAGGCCCAGAACCATTGCGCTTGCGGCGACAAGCGAGAGAAGTGCTTTCTTCTTCACTGTGTTTCCTTTCATAGATGGACATCATTGTCTGTTGGTGCTTACCCGGATTCGTCCATGAGGTCCGGGTCTCGTCCGAGGATCGAAAGGCGACCTCGGCAAGTATTGAGTTGTTACAGGCCCTGCGCCAATCGGTAGTAGGCGGCGTTGGACCGCACCTCGCCGGCGAACCCGCGGGATGTGGTGTTCTCGTCGATGACGAGAAGTTCGATGTCGGCGATGCGGGCGAAGTCCTCCCACGCCTCGATTCCGACCTGGGTGGTCATCACCGTGTGGTGAGCGGCCCCGGCGGTGAGCCAGGCCGTCGCGCTCGTGGAGAAGTCGGGGGCCGGCTTCCAGACCGCGCGACCGACGGGCAGCTTCGGCAGGCTCGCGGGAGGCTCGACGGTGGTGACGGCGTTCGCGACGAGACGGAAGCGCTCGCGCATGTCGCTGAGCGCGACGACCACGGCGGGTCCGGCGTCGGCGGTGAAGACCAGGCGCACCGGGTCTTCCCTGTCGCCGATGCCGAGCGGGTGGATCTCGAGGCTCGCCGTGCGGCTGGAGAGCGACGGGGCGACCTCGAGCATGTGGGCACCGAGAATCAGCTCGTCGCCGGGCGTCATGTCGTAGGTGTAGTCCTCCATGAGGGATGCGCCGCCGGGCAGACCGGAGCCCATGACCGCGGCAATATGCACGAGCACCGCCGTCTTCCAATCCCCCTCGCCGCCGAAGCCGTAGCCGTCGGCCATCAGGCGCTGAACGGCGAGGCCGGGCAGCTGGCGCAGTCCGCCGAGGTCTTCGAAGCTGTCGGTGAACGCGCCGAAGCCGCCCTCCTCGAGGAAGGATCGCAGCCCGATCTCGATTGCGGCGCCGTAGCGCAGCGACTCGTGGCGCGCGCCTCCGACCAGCAGTTCGGCGACGACGTCGTAGGTCTCGATGTACTCGGCGACAAGCGCGTCGATGTCGGCGGCGCTTGCCGCGTCCACGCGCTCGACGAGCTCATTGACGCCCCAGGTGTTGACGCTCACGCCGAGACGGATCTCCGCCTCGGTCTTGTCACCCTCGGTGACGGCGACGTTACGCATGTTGTCACCGAAGCGCGCGACCTTGAGCCCCTGCGAGGCCTTCCAGCCGGACGCAGCGCGCGACCAGGTGCCGATGCTCGCCGTGACGACGGGATTGCTCGCGTGCCCGACGACCGTCTTGCGCGGGATGCTCATGCGGCTGAGGATGTAGCCGTGCTCGCGGTCGCCGTGCGCCGCCTGGTTGAGGTTCATGAAGTCGAAGTCGATGTCCGCCCACGGCAGCTCGACGTTCGCCTGGGTGTGGAAGTGCAGCAGCGGCTTCGCGAGCGTATCGAACCCGTGGATCCACATCTTCGAGGGGCTGAAGGTGTGCATCCAGGTGATCACACCGACGACCGTGTCATCCGAATTCGCGTCGACCATGGCGCGGCGGATCGCCTCCGACGACTTCAGCACCGGCTTCCAGACGATCGTGACCGGGATGTCGCTGCTCGCGTTCAGCTGGTCGACGACGGCCTGCGACTGCTCGGCCACCTGGCGCAGGGTGTCCTCGCCGTAGAGGTCCTGGCTCCCGGTGAGGAACCAGACCTGGTTCTCGGCGAGGTTGGGCACGATCGAGCGGGTCACTTGGTCACTCCTGCAGGCTGCTGTCCGTAGACGTTCTGGTAACGGTCGAAGAGGGCGTCGATCGCGTCCTGCGGGATGGGGATGAGCGGCCCACCCTGCTTCGCGAGGTGCACGGTGCGCGCGACATCCTCGGTCATCACGGCCGCCTTGACGGCGTCCTTCGCGTCTTTGCCGATCGTGAAGACGCCGTGGTTCTGCATGAGCACGGCGCGCGAGCGGTGGCCCTCGAGGGTCGCGACAATACCGCGCCCGATCGAGTCGTCGCCGATGATCGCGAAGGGGCCGACCGGGATTGGCCCGCCGAACTCATCGGCCATCGCGGTGATCACGCACGGGATCTCCTCGCCGCGCGCGGCCCACGCCGTGGCGTAGGTGGAGTGCGTGTGCACCACTCCCCCGACCTCGGGCAGGTTGCGGTAGACGTAGGCGTGTGCGGCGGTGTCGCTCGACGGGCTGCGCTCCCAGCCCGGTGTGTTCGGGATGACGCTCCCCTCGAGGTCGCAGAGGATCATGTTCTCGGGCGCGAGGTCGTCGTAGCTCACGCCGCTCGGCTTGATGACGAACAGGTCGGCGCCGGGCACGCGCGCGGAGATGTTGCCGCCCGTCCAGACGACGAGTTCGTAGCGCACGAGTTCCTCGTGCAGGCGGGCGACCTCGTCGCGAGTGCGCGCGATGGCCACCTGGACCTCGGGGGTGAAGGCGTTCATGCGCGGGCCTCCCTCTTGATCGTCTTGAGGCGGTGCATCACGTCGTTGCCGCCCTGGCCGAAGTAGTCGTGCAGCAGGGTGTATTCCGCGTAGAGCGCGTCGTAGGCGTCGGCCGCAGCGCTGTTGGGTACATACACCGCGCGGTTCAACTTGCCCATGGCGCGGCCGGCGGCACGGACATCCTCGTATGCACCGGCTGCGACGGCGGCGTGGATGGCCGAACCGAGGGCCGGACCCTGCTCGCTCGCAATGGTCGAGATCGGCAGGCGAAGGATGTCGCTGTACACCTGCATGAGGAAGCTGTTCTTCAGCAGCCCGCCCGCGACGATGAACTCGGTCACGGGGACGCCGCTGGCATTGAACGTCTCCACGATGCGGCGGGCGCCGAACGCGGTGGCCTCAAACAGTGCACGGTAGATCTCTTCGGCGCGAGTCGTCAGGGTGGTTCCGAAGACCACACCGGAGAGGTTGGTGTCGACCAGCACGGAGCGGTTGCCGTTATGCCAGTCGAGGGCTACGAGCCCGTGCGCGCCGACCGGCTGGTCGCGCACGAGTTCAGTGAGGTGTTCGTGGATGCTGAGACCCGCGGCCTCCGCGACCTCGTGGTAGCGGGCTGGCACCTGATTCTTGACGTACCAGGCGAAGATGTCGCCCACGCCCGACTGGCCGGCCTCATAACCGTAGAGGCCCGAGATGATGCCGCCGTCGACGACGCCGCACATGCCCGGCACCTCGGCGAGCACGTCGGAGTTCATCACGTGGCAGGTCGACGTGCCCATGATCGCGACCATCTGGCCGGGCTCGACCGCCTGGGCGGCCGGCGCGGTGACGTGTGCGTCGACATTGCCGACCGCGACGGCGATGCCCTCGGGCAGTCCCGTCCAGGCTGCGGCCTCAGCGGTGAGCGTTCCGGCCGCGTCGCCGAGCTGGCCGATCTCGTGCGCGACCTTGTCGTCGGCGAAGCTCGCGAAGTCCGGGTTGAGCGCACCGAGGAAGTCGGTGCTCGGGTAGGCGCCGTCCTGCAGGATGCCCTTGTAGCCGGCCGTGCAGGCGTTGCGGACGTAGGTTCCGCTCAGCTGCCAGACGATCCAGTCGGCCGCCTCCACCCAGTGGTCCATGCGGTGATAGAGCTCCGGGTCCTCCTCGAGCAGCTGGAGTCCCTTCGCGAACTCCCACTCGCTGGAGATGAAGCCGCCGTAGCGCGGCAGCCAGGACTCGTCTCGAGATGTCGCGAGCTGGTTGATCCGGTCGGCCTGGCCCTGCGCGGCGTGGTGCTTCCACAGCTTGACGTAGGCGTGAGGGCGGTCGGCGAATTCAGGGAGTTCGCTCAGCGGCGTGCCATCCCGAAGCACAGGAAGCGGCGTCGAGGCGGTGAAGTCGGTGGCGATGCCGATCACGTCGGTCGGGTCGATGCCCGCGTTCTTCACTGCGGCCGGGACCGCGCTCTTGAGCACATCGACGTAGTCGGACGGCACCTGCAGCGCCCACTCGGGCGGGAGCGCGGCACCGGTCGCGGCGAGCACGGTGTCCATCACGGCGTGCGGGTAGTCGAGAGTTGCAGAGCCCAGCTCGGCACCGTCGGACACGCGCACGACGACGGCCCGACCGGAGAGGGTTCCGTAGTCGACACCGACAACGTACTGCTCGACGCTGCGGGTGATGGGGGCAATGCTCACGTGCTGACTCCGTTGTCTGGCTGTGCGGTGCTGCTGAAGATGTGTCGCGGATGTGACCGTTCACATTGGCGTTGCATCATGCTACATGCGAAACGGTCACATCTGTTAACCCTGCGGCCGGATTGGTGCGAAATCCGTGATGTTGAGCCGCATTCGACTGCTGCGGAACAGTCGCGTGGGGCGCCGACGGCGAAGTCCTGACTCGCATGTTTCGGCTGCCTCGGGCGGTGCCCTGGCAGCCGAAACGTTCGACTCGAGGATTCGGGCGCCGCGTCATCGCGAAGCCGCCGCGCGCGCGTGAGCCCGTCTCAGACGCGCGCCGTCGAGGCCCGCACGATGAGCTCGGGGGCGACGGGATCCCGGTCGACGGGCGCGATGCCCTGCAGTTCGGCGAGGAGCAGGCCGATCGCTTTGCGCCCGACCTCAGCGAAGTTCTGCCGCACCGTTGTGAGGGGCGGGAAGAAGTGCGCCGCCTCGGGGATGTCGTCGAAGCCGACGATGCTGATGTCACCGGGAACATCCAGCCCCATCTCGCGGCAGGCGTGGATGAAGCCGAGCGCCATCTGGTCGTTGCCGGCGAACACGGCCGTGAAGTCGCGATAGCGCAGCAGCTCGAGCCCCGCGTAGTAGCCGAACGAAGCGCTCCAGTCGCCGAGGATCGGCGCGCGCGTGCGCAGCTCCGCCACGTTGATCTCGTGCAGGAAGCCCTGCATACGCGCTTCGGCCTCGATCCAGTCCTGCGGACCGGAGATGTGCATGATCTCGGTGTGCCCCAGGTCGATGAGGTGCTTGGTTGCGAGCCGCGCGCCGCCGATCTGGTCGACGGAGAGGTTGTGGCCGGGGTTGCGCCCCGTGGTCTCGAGGGAGATGTACGGCACCCCGACGGATAACTCATTGATCACGTCGAACACGCGCACCTGGGGTGCGACGACGACGAGCGCCTCGACCGACTGGCTGAGCAGGTAGTCGATGCCGGCCTTGATCGAGGTGTAGTCGCTCGTGTTGATGTTGGTGATGCTGAGTCGGTAGCCCGCCTCTCGGGCAGACTGCTCGATCGAGTTGATCGCGGTGGTCGGACCGTAGAAGGCGTTGTTCTGCGCGGACAGCACCCCGATGGTGCGCGAGCGGCTCGTGACGAGGGCGCGCGCCGCCTGGTTGGGGCGGTAGTCGAGTTCCTTGATGACGTCGAGCACGCGCTGCCGCGTCGAGGGCTTGATGCTGGGGCTGTCATTCAGCACCCGGGAGACGGTCTGGTAGGAGACACCCGCGCCGGCAGCGACGTCGCGGATGTTCGGCGCGCGAACCTTCTCCGGCTCCATGGTCACTGGGGGTCCCCGACTCCGTTGGCGATGTGTACGGTCACATATCGCAACCCATTATGCCCGGATGACGCCGAACCGCCACGACCGTCCCGCTTAAGCCCGGGTACAAAAAAGACCGGCCGGCCCCCGAAGGGGCCGGCCGGCTCTAGTAAAGCCTCGAGCTACTTGGTGAGCGGCGAGAGCTTCGGGTCGTTCTTGTACGCGTCAGCCGCGTTCTCCTTGGTGACGATCACCGGGTCGAGCAGGAACGCGGGAACAACCTTGACACCGTTGTTGTACTCGTCGCTGTTCGTGGCGATCTCCTCGCCCTTCTGGAGGGTCTGAGCCATCTCGATGGCCTGGGCAACGAGGAGGCGGGTGTCCTTGTTGATGGTGGAGTACTGCTCGCCAGCCATGATCGACTTGACGGACTCAACCTCGGAGTCCTGACCGGTCACGACGGGAACGTCGCGGCCGTCGGACTTGACTGCCGTGATGATGGCGCGAGCGAGGGTGTCGTTCGGCGAGAGAACGCCGTCGAGGTCCTTGCCCGAGTAGCTGCCCTGCAGAAGAGTCTCTGCGCGGGACTGGGCGTTCTCCGGCTTCCAGCCGGCGGTAGCCGTCTGCTTGATGTCGGTCTGGCCCGAGACGACGACGAGGGTTCCGTCGTCGATCTTCGGCTGGAGGACCTTCATGGCGCCGTCGAAGAAGACGGGAGCGTTCGAGTCATCCGAGGAGCCCGAGAACAGCTCGATGTTGTAGGTCTTCTTGTCCGGGAACTTGGCTGCGAGTCCCTCGAGGAGGGCCTCACCCTGGAGCTCGCCGACCTTGAAGTTGTCGAACGCGACGTAGTAGTCGACGTTCTCGGTGTCAACGATGAGGCGGTCGTACGCGATGACGATGGCGCCGCTGTCCTTGGCAGCCTGGACCTGCGTGCCGAGCTGGCCGCCGTCCTTCGCGCCGATGATGATGACCTTGGCACCGTTGGTGACCATGGCCGAGATCTGGTCCTGCTGGTCCTTGACGGCGTTGCTGGCACCGGCGTACTGGACGTCGTACTCGAAGCCGGCTTCCTTGAGGCCGTCCTCGAAGAGGCCGCCCGCGAGAACCCAGTTCTCCGAGGTCTTGTCGGGCAGTGCGACGCCGATGAGGGAGTCTGCTGCGAATCCACCATCTCCGCCGGCTTCGGGAGCCTCTTCGCGTCCGCCGGCGCAACCGGAAAGCGCGAGTGCTGTGATCGCGGCCACTGTCGTGGTCGCGAGAAGGATCTTCTTCATTGGTGATCTCTTTCTCTTTTTGGTGTGCAATAGGGAATAGCTATTGCAGGTTCTTGGGGTGAGCCGCTTAGCCCGGGAGGGTGGGGTCGGGCTTCGTTGCATCCGGACGCACACTCTCGTTCGCGTCGGTGGAGACCGAGTCCTTGCCCTTGCCGCGACCGCGGGTGATGAGGTCGATGAGCGAGAAGCGGCCCTGGCTCTTGTTGTAGACGTCGATGGCGACGGCGACGAGCAGCACGAGGCCCTTGATCATCTGCACCTGGTCGGAGCCGATGCCCTTGAGCACGAGGCCGTTGTTGAGAACTGCCATGACGAGGCCACCGATGATCGAGCCGACCACGGTTCCGACACCACCGGCGACGGCCGCGCCACCGATGAAGACCGCGGCGATGGCGTCGAGCTCCCAGCCGGTGCCGTCGAACGGGCCGGAAGCCTGCGAACGGGCGACGAAGATCATGCCGGCGACCGCGGCGAGGATCGACATGTTCATCATGACGAGGAAGTCGACGCGCTTGGACTTGACGCCCGAGAGTGCCGCGGCATGACGGTTGCCACCGACCGCGTAGATGTGGCGGCCCAGGATGGTGTTTCTCGTGACGAACGAGTAGATCAGGATGAGCACACCGAGGATGACGCCCGACACGGGGAAGCTGGTGCCCTCGCGGTAACCGCCGAAGAGGGTTGCGGCGTAGAGAACGACGGCGACGAGGATGCCGACGCGCACGATGCTGACCCAGAGCGGCACGGGGTCGGAGCCCATCTTGCGACGGGTCACGCGACCGCGCCACTCGTTGTAGACGAGCACGGCCGAGATGATGATGCCGAGCAGGAGGGTGGAGTTGTTGTAGCCGGTGTCCGGACCCCACTCGGGGAGGTAGCCGCCACCGATGTAGACGAACTCCTTGGGAACGGGGATCGTGTCCGCGTCACCGATGAACTGGTTGGCACCGCGCCAGAGGAGCATGCCGGCCAGGGTCACGATAAAGGCTGGAACCCCGACGTAGGCGACCCAGAACCCCTGCCACGCGCCGATAGCGGCTCCGACGACGAGCCCGAGCACGATCGCCAGGTACCACGGGAAGCCCCAGTCGCGCATGGACATCGCGACGACGATGCCGACGAGGGCCGCGACGGATCCGACCGAGAGGTCGATGTGGCCCGCGATGATCACCATGACCATGCCGATCGCGAGGATCAGGATGTAGGAGTACTGCTGCACGATGTTGATGACGTTGCCCGGGGAGAGCGTCGTTCCGTTCGTCCACCACTGGAAGAAGAGGATGATGACGATCAGCGCGGCGAGGATGCCGAACTGCTTGAGGGATCCGCCGTTTCCGAAGATGTTCTTCAGGTCCCGGAACTGGAAACCGGTCTTGGTGCTGTCGGGTGCGCTCATGCGGCGGCCACTTTCTTCTTCGCTGAAGTCATGCTCTTCATCAGGGTTTCGGGGTCTGCGTCTGCGGCCTGGATCTCGCTTGTGATCTGGCCTTCGAAAATCGTGTAGATGCGGTCGGAGACACCGAGCAGCTCGGGAAGCTCCGACGAGATGATGATGACGCCCTTGCCCTGGGCCGCGAGGTCACGGATGATTCCGTAGATCTCCGACTTGGCGCCGACGTCGATGCCGCGGGTGGGCTCATCCAGGATCAGCAGGTCGGGGTCGGTGAACATCCACTTGGCGAGCACCACCTTCTGCTGGTTGCCACCGGAGAGCTTGTTCACACCCTCGTCGACCGTGGGGGTCTTGATGCGGAGGCTCTTGCGGTACTCCTCGGCGATCGTGTACTCGGCCGAGCCGTCGACGACGTCGGCCTTCGAGATCTTGGAGAGCTTGGCCGAGACGACGGAGCGCTTGATGTCGTCGAGCAGGTTGAGCCCGAGTGCCTTGCGGTCCTCGCTCACGTAGGCGAGACCGTTGTCGATCGCCTTGGTGACCGAGTTCAGGTTGATCTCCTTGCCGTCCTTGAAGGCCTGGCCGGAGAGGAACTTGCCGTAGGAGTGGCCGAAGATGCTCATCGCGAGCTCGGTGCGACCGGCGCCCATGAGTCCGGCGAATCCGACGACCTCGCCGCGACGCACGGTGAAGTTGGCGTGCTTGACGACCTTGCGCTCGGCGGAGATCGGGTGCTGCACGTTCCAGTCCTTGACCTCGAAGAACACTTCGCCGATGTGTGGATGACGATCCGGGAACCGGTTCTCGAGCGTGCGACCGACCATCCCGCGGATGATGCGGTCCTCGTCAACACCGTCGGCGACGACGTCGAGTGTCTCGACCGACTTGCCGTCGCGGATGATGGTGATCGAGTCGGCGACCGACTCGATCTCGTTGAGCTTGTGGGAGATCATGATCGACGCGATGCCGCGGCCCTTGAGCCCGCGGATCAGGTCGAGGAGGTGCTGCGACTCCTGCTCGTTGAGCGCGGCGGTCGGCTCGTCGAGGATGAGCAGCTTGACCTTCTTGTTGATCGCCTTGGCGATCTCGACGAGCTGCTGCTTGCCGACACCGATGTCCTTGATGAGCACGTCGGGGTCGTCGGTGAGGCCCACGCGCGCGAGCAGCTCGATGGCGGTCTTCTTGGCGGAGACCCAGTCGATGACGCCGCCACGGCCGGGCTCGTTGCCGAGGAAGATGTTCTCGGTGATCGAGAGCGTCGGGATGAGCGCGAGCTCCTGGTGGATGATGACGATGCCCGCGGCCTCGCTCGATCGGATGTCCTTGAACTTCACGACCGCGCCCTGGTAGACGATGTCACCCTCGTAGCTTCCGAAGGGGTAGACGCCCGACAGGACCTTCATGAGGGTCGACTTGCCCGCGCCGTTTTCACCGCAGATCGCGTGGATCTCACCGGCCTTCACCGTGAGGGAGACCTGGTCGAGGGCTTTGACGCCGGGGAACTCCTTGGTGATGGAGTTCATCTCGAGAATTGTTGGCCCTGTGTGCACCGCGTTATCCACAGCGTGACCTCCTCGTCAGTAAGAGCGTGTGACGCCGATGTTCGTAACTGCGTCGTATTGAAAGTTAGCCCTCGCAAGCCTTGCCGTCAAATGTTGAAGCCAAGACTTTCCGAATCCGTGGATATTGCTCCCAAACCGTTATTTTGCCGTCAAAGGATAAAGGCAAGGGCGGCGAGCGCGGCGAACCCCTGCGAACGCGGAAAGCCGGCGAACGTGCACCGTCATCCCGAGTCGATCGCTCGATCTGACGCCCGAAAGCCGGGTTGACGGCGTGTATCCTTCGTCTGTGGCAAGCCGTAGCCCAACGCCGGGTTCTCAGACTTCACTGCGCGAAGCCAACCGCGCACGAATTGTGGACTCACTCAAGCACCATGGGCATCTGACGCAAGTGGAGTTGGCCGGAGCCACAGGACTGTCTCCGGCGACCGTGTCGAACATCGTCAAGGAGCTCTCGGCATCGGGAGTCCTGCACACCACGGTCGCCTCGCGCAGCGGCCGCCGGGCCATCGAGGTCACCCTCGCCCGCCAGCTCGGGCTCGTCGCCGGCCTGCACTTCTCGGCCCGCTACCTGCGCATCGCGATCTCCGACATCGGCAAGACGGTCGTCGCCGAGAATCACGTTCCGCTCGCCCTCGAGCACCGTTACGACAGCGAGCTCAACCGCGCGGCCCTGCTGCTCAGCGACATGGTCGAGTCGGTCAACGGCACCCTCTCCGACATCCTCGCGGTCGGCGTCGCGCTGCCAGTGCCGGTCGACAAGAACTCGGGCATGATCTCGACGCCCGGCATCATGCGCGGTTGGGAGGGTGTGGATGTCGCGGAGGAACTCGCCGCCCGCATCCAGTGCCCCGTGTACGTCGACAACGAGGCCAACCTGGGCGGGCTCGCCGAGCTCCGCAGCGGCGCCGCGCGCGACTCGAGCGGTGCGGCGTTCATCCGCGTCGGGCACAGCATCAGCGCGGGGCTGCTCATCAACGGCCAGATCTTCCGAGGCACGACCGGCAAGGCGGGGCAGATCGGCCACGTCACGATCGACGAGAACGGCCCCATCTGCCGCTGCGGATCCCGCGGCTGCCTCGACACCCTCGCCGGCGGACCGGCCCTGCTCGAGCTGTTCCGCGGCGACCCCGGAATGCAGCGCCTGCGCGACCTGCTGCTGCGCGCCGAGAGTGGCGACGCGAGCGCACGGCGCGTCATTGCCGATGCCGGCCGTCACATCGGCATCGCCGCCGCGAGCCTCTGCAACCTCTTCGACCCCGAGACCCTCGTGATCGGCGGCGAGCTCGCCCTCGCCGGCGAGACACTCCTCGCCCCCATGCGCCACGCGCTCGAGCGCAGCGTGCTGGCCAGCTCCGACGGCAGCGTGCCCACGATCGTGCAGGGCGAACTCGGTGACCGGGCAGAGCTGCTCGGCTGCCTCGCCCTTGCCATTGATCACGTCGGCGTCGACGCTGATCTCCGTTTTCCGGCAATCGCGAACGCAGCCACCGGACTGCGGGCATGACAGGCAGCACACCCGAAGCATCCATCCCGAGAGGTCATTCAATGACGAGCAACCTCACCAGACTGTTCATCCTCGCGGGTGCCGCAACACTCGCGCTCACCGGCTGCACCGGCAAGCTCGGCGACCCCGGCGCGGGCTCCACGATCAAGGTGGCACTGCTGCTGCCCGAGTCGAAGACCGCGCGCTACGAGAGCTTCGACCGCCCGTTCTTCGAGCAGAAGCTCGAGTCTCTCGGCAACTACGAGGTGCTCTACTCGAACGCCGACCAGGATGCCGCAAAGCAGCAGACGCAGGCCGAGGCCGCCCTGGTCTCCGGCGTCGCCGTGCTGGTGCTCGACCCGGTCGACTCCGCGGCGAGCGCGAGCATCGTCACGGCGGCCAACGCGCAGGGGGTCCCCGTGATCGCGTACGACCGCTTCATCGAAGGCGGAAAGCTCGACTACTACGTCTCCTTTGACAACGAGAAGATCGGGCGCCTGCAGGGGGAGGCGATCGTGGCGAAGCTCGAGGAGGACGGCGCGACCGGCGGCATCCTGATGCTCAACGGATCCCCCACCGACGCCAATGCCGACGGGTTCAAGAGCGGCGCGCACTCCGAGATCGACGCGAGCGACTTTCCGGTACTCGCGGAGTTCGACACCCCCGACTGGAGCCCCGACAAAGCCCAGGAGTGGGTGGCCGGCCAGATCACCCAGTACGACGGGCAGTTCTCTGCGATCTACGCTGCCAACGACGGTACAGCAGGCGGGGCGATCGCAGCACTCAAGGCAGCGAACGTCTTCCCACTTCCCGTCGTCACCGGCCAGGACGCCGAAGTCTCGGCCCTGCAGCGCATCATCGCCGGCGACCAGTACGCAACCATCTACAAGGCCATGAAGCAGCAGGCCGAGTTCGCCGCGACGATCGCCGACCAGCTCGCGCGCGGCGAGACCGTCACGAGCGACCTCGAGGTCGAGGGAACCCCGACCATGCTGCTCGACGGCGTCATCGTCACTGTCGACAACATCATGGAGACGGTCATCGCCGACGGCATCTACACCGTGGATGAGATCTGCACCCCCGCCTACGTCGCCGACTGCACCGCCGCCGGCATCAAATAGACCCGGCACACGAGAGACTAGACAGATGACCCTGACGCCGGCCGCTTCGCGCGATCGCCACCACAGCGCCGAACACATCCTGTCCCTGCGCGGGATCGGCAAGCGCTTCGGTGCCGTGCGCGCGCTCAGCAACGTCGACATGGACGTGTATGCGGGTGAGGTCGTGGCGATCGTGGGCGACAACGGCGCGGGCAAGTCGACTCTCGTGAAGATCCTTGCGGGGGTTCATCCCCAGGACGGCGGCACTATCTCGTTCTACGGCGAGGAGCAGTCCCTTGCCAATCCGACGGATGCCCGCGACCTCGGTATCGCGACGGTATTCCAGGACCTTGCCCTCTCCGACAGCCTCGACGTGGTCAGCAACCTCTGGCTCGGCCGAGAACTCACGCGGGGCGGTGTGCTCGACGAGATCGAGATGGAGCAGCGCTCCTGGTCGCTGCTGCGTGAACTGAGCGCACGGGTGCCTTCGGTGCGCACCCCCGTCGCCTCCCTCTCCGGCGGCCAACGCCAGACCGTGGCGATCGCGCGATCGCTCATCGGTGAGCCGAGTGTGGTGATCCTCGACGAGCCGACCGCGGCACTCGGTATCGCGCAGACCGCCGAAGTGCTCAACCTGATCGAACGGCTGAGGGAGCGCGGGCTCGGCGTCATCCTGATCAGCCACAATCTCGCGGACGTGCTGGCTGTCGCCGACCGCATCGTTGTGCTGCGGCTCGGACGCAACAACGGCAATTTTCGGGTGGCTGATGTCACGAGCGAGCAGGTCATCGCGGCGATCACCGGCGCGACCGACCACGGCGCGCGCCGCCCCACCGCCTCAGAGGAGACCCGTTGAGCCCGAACACCGGCGACCCGTCGCTTTCGCGCGCCGCCCTGGATGACGATCTGCGCTACGGGTTCCGCAGCTCGGTTCGCTCCTTCGTCGAACGCGTGCGCACCGGCGACCTCGGCTCGCTGCCGGTCGTCGCGGGGCTCGTGATCATCTGGATCGTCTTCCAGCTGCTCAATCCGAACTTCCTCTCGAGCCGCAACCTCGTGAACCTCACGATGCAGTCCGCCGCCGTCGGCACCATCGCGATCGGCATCGTGCTCGTGCTGCTCATTGGCGAGATCGACCTCTCGGTCGGCTCGGTGAGCGGTCTCTCCGCCGCGATCCTCGCCGTGCTCTTCGTGCAGCACGGCTGGCCGCTCGGCATTGTGCTGCTCGTCTCGCTCGCCGCCGGCGCTGCGGTGGGCCTCGTCTACGGGCTGCTGTACACCCGGTTCGGGGTGCCGAGTTTCGTCATCACCCTCGCCGGGCTACTCGGGTTCCTGGGGCTGCAGCTGTGGGTGCTCGGTCGCGCGGGCTCGATCAACATTCCCGACACCAGCTGGATCGTGCAGTTCGGCACCCAGATGTTCCTGCCCGTGTGGCTGTCGTGGGTGGTCGTTGTCGCGGTCGTCGGCGTCTACGCGTGGCAGCTGATCTCCGAGTCGCGTCGCCGCACCGAGGCCGGTCTCGCCGCCATGTCGCGGGGCGTGATCGCGGTGCGCGTCGGCGGCCTCACCCTGGTTCTCGGTGCCGCCACCTTCTATCTCAACCTCTCCCGTGGCGTCGGTGTGATGTTCCTCTTCTTCCTCGCCCTCGTCACGGTCATGCACTTCGTGCTCACCCGCACCCGCTGGGGACGGGCCGTCTTCGCGGTCGGAGGGAGCGTGGAAGCGGCCCGTAGGGCCGGCATCCGGGTCAATCGCATCTACATCTCGGTGTTCATGCTGTGCTCGGTCTTCGCGGCGACGGGCGGCATTCTCGCTGCCGCCAGGCTCTCGGCCGCCAACCAGTCGAGCGGTGGCGCCGACACCAATCTCAACGCGATCGCGGCTGCCGTGATTGGCGGCACCTCCCTTTTTGGGGGCAGGGGATCGGCGTTTTCCGCCCTTTTGGGGGTACTCGTGGTGATGTCAATCTTCAACGGACTAGCGATACTTAATCTGGACTCGTCGATTCGGTTCATGATCACCGGTGCGGTACTCGTACTCGCGGTCATCATCGACTCGCTGTCCAGGCGTTCGCGTGCTGCGGCAGGCAGGGCGTAGAGCACCACCGCACAACTACTGGGGGAATCACCATGGTCAAAGGAGACCGCATTTTTCGGGCATCGCTCGTCGTACTGAGCATCGCGCTGGCCGCGACGTTGAGCGGCTGCGGCGAGGACACCGCGTCGGGCGAACGCATCGTCGACACCAAGGGTCCGACGCAGATCCTGCGCAACGACGCCGCATCCCGCGTCGACGAGTCGATGCTGCTGAGCGCCGACCGCAAGACCGACATCTCGGAGAGCTGCGGCCTCGAGGCCAAGGATCCCGACGGCCTGATGCGCTACTGGCACTCCGGCATCAACCTCAACCTCGACACGTCGTCGGCCGAGAGCGCGCAGAGCGAGGGCGAGAAGCTCGTCGCCTCGTACGTCTCCGAGGACTGGGAGGCCACCACCCAGTCGGGTAGCGACGGCAGCACCACCATCCTCGAGAACAAGGCCTCCGAGCAGGAGATCCGCGTCACCGTGACCAACGGCGGCAGCGGCGGACTCGGCGCCATGATCACCGTCGACGTGTACGGTCCCTGCGTGGAGACCGGCGGCCCCGACTCCGAAGAGATCAAGAACCTCGAGAGCTAGAGGCGCGCGTAGGCCCGCACGGGGAACGTGCCGAAGGCTTCCACCCGTGGCGGCACGGCGGAGAAGGTCGCGCCGCTGGGCGGGAGCTCACCCAGGTTCGTGAGGTGCTCGACGACGTGTACCCCTGCCGCCAGGAGGAGGGTGTGCGCGGGGCGGGCGCCCGCGGCATCCGGAGCGGTGTTATCGATGTTCACCGAGTCGATGCCGACCATCGTCACGCCCTGCTCGACCAGGTAGCGCGCGCCCGCCTCCGTCAGGTAGGGAGCGTTGCTGCCGTACTCGGGGGTGCCGAATTGCGCATCCCAGCCGGTGTGGATGAGTACGGCTTTATTCGCGAGGTCGCGGTCCCAGAAGATCGGCGCGTCGATGCCGCGAGTGGTGCTGTCGTGCACGTGGAAGACCTCGGCCGGCTGGTCGACGAGCGTCTCGAGGGTCAGCCCGGCCAGGTCGGTGCCGCCCTCGTAGCGGTGGAAAGGGCTGTCGAGGTAGGTTCCCGTGTTGCCGATCATCGTGATGATGTCCATGGCGAACTCGGTGCCCGGCGCGTAGCTGGCCTTCGACGCCTCGCGGGTGAGGTGTGGGGTGATCACGGGCGCGGGCAGACCTGGATAGGTGACCAGGCCGTCGCGGATCACGTGGCTGAGTTCGACGAACCGTCCTGTTCTTGTTCGGGGTCCCGCGACGCCGCGGCTGCCGCGGTGCTGCTCCTCGACGATAGCCAGGTTGCTGAGCGTGACCTCCTTGACGAGTGCCAGGCCGAGGTGCTTGACGAAGAGCTGCGCGACATCCGCACCGCGGTTGGGCAGGTCCAGGCGGAAGCCGGTCGCGGTCAGCCCTCCCCCGTTGTTGAACTCGACGGTGGCATCGAAGTGGGCGCGGAGGTCGGTGCTGGGGCTCATGCCCTCAGTCTGCCAGCGGCGGGATGACGTGGGCCGGAGCGGGGCCGCCACGCTGGCGCGAGTTTCCGCCAGTGTTGCTGCGGTGTCGCCCGGTCTGCTGACGCGCGCCCGGGTCACTACCCGGGCGGCCGGCTCGTGACCGGGCGGCGAGCGCGCGGCACACCGGCGCTTCGCAAGAGGGCGTCGAGCGTAACGGGCCTCAGCGCCTCCTGCCACACGATGCGCACGAAACCCCTGCCCGTCTCGGCGCGAATCGCGTCCTCGCGCGCTTTCTCGGCCATCACTACTTCCTCGATCGAGCGTCCCTTGAGATACGCGTCGCGCGTGTACTTGACCTTGCCGTCGAACTCGCCGAAAAGCGCGCAGCTCTCCCACCCGAAGTCGATCTCGAAGTCCCCCAGCCGCGTACGCACCGGAACCTGCAACCGCGGCAGTTCGAAGCCCAGCTCCCATGCTCGGACCCGGGTCAATGATTCACCGGGACTAGCGGATCGCCCGTCGCTGAAGTCGACGCAGGCCCGCCCTCTCCGCCTACCTGCCTGCAGGCGAGCCCGCGTCAATTCGGCGTACAGGTCCGCCCGGGTGATGTCGCCCCGATGGATAGCGGCATCCATCATGGTCACTCCGACGAGCATCGATGTAGTGGCGGCGACGTCCACGAGTGTCCGTGCCAGCGTTGTGACGCGCACCCCGTGTATCGCTGTTTCGTTGGATGCGACACGGGCGGTGTGCCTGGCGATTCCAGCGCTCGAGCTGCCTCCAGCAGCACCGATCACGGTTAAGTGAACACGATCCGGCCACGGCCCGATGAGTGGCAGACCGTGCAGAGCCGCCGCCGAGAGGTGTGACACCACAGCGTCGCGAGGTTCGAGCGCCGCCGCACCGCGCGTTCTGAGCGCATGCAGTTCGCGGGGCCAGAAGGGTCGATCGTTCGGCGGCTTCGCGTAGATGCCTCGCATCACCCGCACGATCGAACCCTCGGCAAGAGCTCGGCGCACGTCTCGTCCGTTCAGGCCGAGCTCGGCAAGGTGCGCCGCGAAGATGAGTCCGTCGCCGCGGGAGGCTGCGATATCGATGAGCTGCTGCATCCCGGAATCGTCGCGGATGTGACGCCGACGCGATGCCGAGGACGGAGAGATTGTTCAGTCGCGCACGCTTGTGGAGGTCGTGGAGGAGTGGCAGCCCGGGTAAGAGACGCTCGCCCGGGTAACAACTCGGGCGAGCGCTAGCAGGCCGGGCGGCGCGGGCCTACAAGCGGGCGAGGGCCCCGAGCACGTCGGCCTCGAGGTCGGCGAGGTCTTCGATGCCGACGGAGAGGCGCACCACGTCATCCGGCACTTCGAGAACCGTGCCGCGAACCGAGGCGTGCGTCATCTCCGACGGGTAGCCGATGAGCGACTCGACGCCACCCAGCGACTCCGCGAGCTGAAACAGCTCCGTCGACTCGGCGAACTTGCGGGCGGCGACCGCTCCACCGGCGAGCGAGACCGACAGCATGCCGCCGAAGCTCTTCATCTGGCGCGCGGCGATCTCGTGGCCGGGGTGGTCGGCGAGGCCCGGGTAGTAGACGCGGTTGATTGCGGGATGACCGACCAGCGCCTCGGCGATGGCCTGCGCGTTGGAGGAGTGTCGATCCATGCGCACTGCCAGGGTCTTGATGCCGCGCACGGTGAGCCACGCGTCGAACGGGCCGGAGACTGCACCGACGCCGAACTGCAGGAAGCCGACCTTGGCCGCGAGCTCGTCGTCCTTCACAATGACGGCACCGCCCACGACGTCGGAGTGACCGCCGAGGTACTTGGTGGTGGAGTGCACAACGACGTCCGCACCGAGCGAGAGCGGCTGCTGCAAGTACGGGGACGCGAAGGTGTTGTCGACGACGACGGTGATGCCGAAATCATGGCCGAGAGCGGCCAGCTCGGCGATGTCGGTGATCTTCATGAGCGGGTTCGACGGCGTCTCGATCCAGAGCACCTTCGTGACACCGGGGCGGATGGTGGCGCGCACCTGGTCGATGTCGCTCAGTTCGACGGTCGACAGCGAGACGCCCCACGGGATGAAGACCCGCGACACGAGGCGATGCGTTCCGCCGTACACGTCGTTGCCCATGACCACATGGTCACCGGGCGCGAGCAGCGCGCGCAGCAGGGTGTCCTCTGCGGCCAGACCGGAAGCGAAGCTGAACGCCTTGCTGCCGCCCTCGAGCGAGGCGAGCAGATCCTGCAGCGAGTCGCGCGTGGGGTTGCCGCCGCGGGCGTACTCGTAGCCGCCGCGGAATCCGCCGATGCCGTCCTGCACGAAGGTGGACGTCAGGTAGACGGGCGGCACAACGGCACCGGTGGTCGGGTCGAAGCCCTGTCCGGCCGTGATCGCGCGCGTGCTGAAGCCGAGGTTGTCGCTCAAGGTAAGTCGATTCTGTAAGGGTTATTCGGAGAGGAAGGTGAGCAGGTCCTGGCGGGTGAGAACCCCGGCTGGCTTGCCATCACTGATCACGAGCAGCGCGTCGACGGATGCCAGCGCGGTGCGGGCAGCGGTGACCGATTCGTGCACACCGATCAAACCGAGCGGCTTGCCCACGAATTCCGCGATCGAGTCGGTCATTTTGGCTCGTCCGGTGAAGACGTTGTCGAGCAGCGACTTCTCGTCGATGGTTCCGATGACCTCGCCCATCACAACGGGAGGCTCCGCGGTGAGCACGGGCACCTGCGAGACGTCGTACTTCTTGAGGATCTGGATGGCGTCGCGCACGGTGTCCGAGGGGTGCACGTGCACGAGGTCGGGCAGCTCTCCGGTCTTGTGTCCGAGCACGTCGGCCACGGTCTGCTCGTCCGAGAGCTGGGTGAATCCGTAGGACTGCATCCACTTCTCATTGAAGATCTTGCCGAGGTAGCCGCGGCCGCCGTCGGGCAGCAGCACAACGACGACGGCGTCAGCAGGCAGGTCGGCCGCGGCCTTGAGCGCGGCCGCGACGGCGAGTCCGCTCGAGCCGCCGACGAGCAGGCCCTCTTCGCGGGCGAGGCGGCGGGTCAGTTCAAACGATTCTGCATCGGATGCCGCGATGATCTGGTCGACGACCGTCGGGTCATACGCGGTCGGCCAGAAGTCCTCGCCGACGCCCTCGACCAGGTACGGGCGTCCCGTGCCGCCGGAATAGACGGAGCCCTCGGGGTCTGCACCGATGATCTGAACGGCGCCTCCCGAAACCTCCTTGAGGTACTTGCCGACGCCGCTGATGGTGCCGCCGGTGCCGACGCCGGCCACGAAGTGGGTGACCTTGCCGTCTGTGTCGCGCCAGATCTCGGGCCCGGTGGTCTCGTAGTGGCTGAGCGGCCCGTTGGGGTTGGAGTACTGGTTGGGCTTGAAGGCGCCGGGGATCTCGCGGGCGAGACGGTCGGAGACGCTGTAGTACGACTCGGGGCTCGACGGCTCGACGGCGGTCGGGGTGACGACGATCTCCGCGCCGTAGGCGGTGAGCACGTTCCTCTTGTCTTCGCCGACCTTGTCGGGCAGCACGAACACGCAGCGGTAGCCGCGCTGCTGGGCCACGAGGGCGAGGCCGATACCGGTGTTGCCGGAGGTCGGCTCGACGATGGTTCCACCGGGCTTCAGCTCGCCGGAAGCCTCGGCGGCATCGATGATGCGGGTCGCGATGCGGTCTTTCGACGAGCCTCCGGGGTTCAGATACTCGACCTTCGCGAGCACCGTGGCGCGAATGCCGGTGGTCACGCTGTTGAGCTTGACGAGCGGAGTGTTTCCGACCAGATCGAGGACTGTGTTGGCGTACTTCATGATGCCGCCAATCTACCAGCGGGGTTTGTGACGTTACGGGCCCTCCCCCGATGCGGATTCTCAGAGTTCATGCGAGAGAATGGATGCATACTGCCCCGGCTACCCAGCCAGACCGACAGGACAACACTGTGCCCACGAATTCCGATCTGACCGTCAAGCAGCAGCGTGACGCCCGCCGCGCCGAGAAGGTCGCGGTGCTCAAGAAGAAGCAGGCGTCCGAGAGGCGCAATCGCATCATCGGCTGGAGCGTCGGCGGAGTGCTGGGAGCAGGGGCCATTGCGGCGATCGTCATCCTCATCATCTCGACATCCACACCGCGCGTCGACCCGGGGTCGATCGAGATCGAGGGCCTCAAGACGTTCGACCTCGAGCAGGGTGTGCACGTGGACCTCACCGCAGAGGGCACCATCAGCGCGACTCCTCCGACGGTCGACTACCAGACCGAGTACGGCATGAACCCGCCCGCCGGCGGAAACCACTGGGCGGCCTGGCTGAACTGCGGTGCTTACACCGAGCCGCAGCAGAACGAGCGCGCGGTTCACGCCCTCGAGCACGGCGCTGTCTGGGTCACCTACAACCCCGATGAGCTCGACGCGACCCGCATCGCGGAGCTGCGTGGCGAGATGCCCGACACCTACATCGTCTTCTCGCCGTACCCCGACCTGCCCGCACCCATCGTGCTCTCCGCGTGGGGCGCGCAGGTGCAGGTAGATACCCCCGACGACGAGCGCATCGAGCAGTTCCTCAGCAAGTACTGGAAGTCGGCTGACGCCCCCGAGCCCGGTGCCGCGTGTACCGGTGGCATCGATGGACCCGGACTCGACTCTTAGCGCTGCGCCCGTCGGCGGGCGCAGCATCCGTGGCACCATCGCGGTCGCGGTGGTTGCGGTGCTGCTCATCGTCGCCGCCTTTGCGATCGGCCGCATCTCGGCGCCCGTAAGCACTCCACCCGGCACGACCAGCGCAGAGGCGGGCTTCGCGCGCGACATGCAAACCCACCATCACCAGGCAGTGGAGATGTCGTTCATCGTGCGCGATGCCTCCGATGATGACGAGGTGCGCCTGCTGGCCTTCGACATCGCGACGGCACAGGGTGCGCAGGCGGGGCAGATGTACGGCTGGCTCGACACCTGGGGCCTTCCGCAACTCGAATCAGAACCATCGATGACGTGGATGACGCGGCCCCCGCTCAGCGGAGACGGCACCACCCACGCCCACGACGACGCCTCGCAGTCGGCCCATACCGCGGGCGACCCGATGCCCGGACTGGCCACGGCGGAACAGATCACCCGCCTGAAGAGCCTCGACGGGGTCGACGCCGAGCGGTACTACCTGCAGCTGATGATCGCCCACCACGAGGGTGGCGTGCTGATGGCCAACGCCGTTCTCGAGCGCAGCACCGAGCGCGTTGTGGTGAGCGTCGCAAAGGGCATCGTGCTCTCGCAGACCACCGAGATCGAATACATGCAGGCGCTGCTCGAGCGTCGCGGCGGACCGCTGCCCGATTAGAGGCTAGAGCCCGGCCGCCTCAAGCCGCTCCCGCAGCTGGGCGCGGCGGGCGTCGATCGACTGTCCGATCTCGCGAGCGAGCGCCGGGCGAGCACGCACCAGGCTGTCGATCGTGCCCTGCTCAATGAACAGCACGGTGGTCGGCTGCTGCGCGACGGCGGACTCGGCGGCGCGCTCCCGCGTGAGGCCGTTCTGTCCGAGATAGCCGCCGGGGTCGACCGATCCGAGCGGAACCCGGGCGCCGTCCGCCCCCTCGGCGATCAGGCCGATCGTGCCGGCGACGACGAAACGCAGTCCGGCGGGTACTTCGCCCGACTTCTGCACGGTCTCACCGCCCGCGTAGCGCTCGAGCAGGGCGGTCGAGGCGAGCGCCTCGACGTCGTCCGCATTCAGATGCAGAGTCGGGGCGATGCGCTCGAGCGAGGCGCGCGTGCGCTCGGGCGTCGGGAAGTCGTCGGTCAGGTCGCCGTCGAGGTGCAGGCCACGGCGGCGCGCGGCGTACCAGAGCCAGCCGAGCAGCAGCGTGACCGCGTCACCCTCGACGGACGGCGAGGTGAGGGGCAGGGTCACGGAGTACGTGGCGTTTCCGTCGACCGAGGCGGTCGGACGCATTCCCGCGCTGAGCTGCGGCAGCCCCCCGGCCACGTCGACCAGGAGAGAGACGACATCGTGGGGCGGGTCATCCGTCGCGAATTTCACCACGGTGACCGAGGAGTAGGCGCCCTGCGCGCGCGAGAGGTTGGTGAACGAGGAGTCGGCGAGCGAGGCGTTCGGCACGATCTGGATTCCGTTGCCGGTGTCGATGTGCACGGCCCGCCAGTTGACCTCGACGACACGGCCGCGCACGCTGCCCGTGTCGAGCCAGTCGCCGAGGCGGAAAGGCTGTTCGAAGAGCAGCAGGAGGCCGGAGATCACGGACCCGACGGCGTTCTGCAGGGCGAGACCGATGACGATCGAGGTCACGCCGAGGGCGGCGAACAACCCGCCCACGTCGGCACTCCACACCCAGGAGAACAGGATCGCGAGGCCGACGATGATGAGCACGAGTCGGCCGAGGTCGACGAAGATCGACGGCAGCCGGTCGCGCCAGGAGCCGGGCTGCGCGTTGCTGAACAGCACGACGTTGACGCCCGAGAGCAGCAGCAGGATGACGAGGAAGCCGAAGACCGTCGCGACGACCTTGACCCACGTCACCTCGACCGAGACCTCGCTCGCGAGGGTCGAGAGCGCGAGTATCGCCCCGACGGGGATCACGAAGTTGCGCAGCAGCAGCACAGGCTTCGCTGCGGCATTGCCTCGGCGCACGAGTGAGGCGTGCAGCTCGGTGAGCACGAGCAGCAGCACCGGCAGGCCGAGCACGATCGCGATCGCCCAGCCGAACCAGGGCTGCGTCCAGAACTCAGGCACGGGACTCCTCCGCTACCCAGCGCCAGACCGCGGTGCCGTCGACGTCTGAGTCGGTCTGCTCGAAGCCGTAGGCATCCCGCAGCCGCGACTGCACCCGGTCGCTCACGTAGATTCCCGGGCTGGCGGATGCCCCGCGCACGGCATTCGCGATGTTCACCGCATCACCCCACATGTCGTACGCCACGTTCTCGCGCCCGACGAGGCCGCTCGTCACCGTTCCGGCGTCCACGCCGATCCTGACGTCGAGCGACGTTCCGTTCGCGGAGTTGAACCTCTGCACCACCTGACGCATCTCGATAGCGAAGTCGAGCGCACGACGCACGTTGTCGACGCGGGGCACCAGCAGGCCGCAGCTCGCAAGGTACCCGTCGCGCAGGGTGCGCACCCGCTCGATGCCGAGCTTTGCGGCGGCCGCGTCGAAGCCGAGCACCAGTCCGTTGACGGCTGCGAGCGCCTCGGCCGAGTCGTGGCTCGCGAAGTAGGCGTCCGTTCCGACCAGGTCGGCGAAGACCACCGAGACATCCTGGTGGTCCTCGGCGATGGTCTCCTCACCCTCGCGGTAGCGGCGGGCCACGTTCTCCGGCATCAGCGTGTGCAGCAGTTTCTCGTTCTCCATGCGCTGCGCCTCGATGAGGTCGGCCTTGAGCTGCAGGTTGCGGCTCATATCGTTGAAGGCGGCACCGAGGTCGCCGAACTCATCGCGGGATGACGCATCCACCTCGATGCCGGTCTCGCCTGCGGCCACCCGGCGCACGGCACCGACGAGTCCGCGCACGGGTCGTGTGAACACCTGCGCGAGCAGCAGCGAGAGCAGGCAGACGGCGAGCACGATGCCGGCAATGGAGAGCAGCACGTTGCGGGTGAAGTCGCTCACCGGCTGGAACGCCTCGGCCGAGTCGATCTTGGCGACGATCGCCCACTGCACGCCCTCGATGTCGAGCGGCTCGTACGCGACGAGCGCCTCCTGCCCGTCGTAGCCGGTTGCGATGGCGGTTCCGGTCTGGCCGCGCAGCGCCTCGTTGACCGCCGTGGTATCGACCGGAAGCAGCAGGATCGTGCCGTTCACGGCGACGGCACGCTCGGCGATCTGCGGGGAGACCCCGGCGGAGACGACCTGGTCGATGAACCGGTCGGGATGCTCGATGAGCAGTCGCGAGGCGGAGCGCATGGTCTTGTCGGGACCGGCGAGGTATACCTCGCCGGTATTTCCGAGTCCCTCCGCCTTCCAGCCCTCCGAACCGGTCATCACGTCGTTGATGGTGGCGATCGGCAGCTGCACGGCGAGTGCACCCGTGATCTCACCCGCGTCGCCGATCGGCGAGACCGCCCACGCGGTCGGCGTGCCGAGGGAGGGCTGGTATCGATCGAAATCGGTGAGCTCGACGGCATCGACGACGTTGGCGCGCAGCGAGTTCTGGAAGGCGGTGGTCAGCGCCCCGCCCGCGTACGGTCCGCTCAGCACGTTGGTGCCGAGGTCCACCCCCGAGTACGCCGAGTAGACGACGTTGCCCTTGGTGTCCAGCATGAGCGCATCCTCATAGCCCAGCTGCAGCGTCATCTCGCGGAAGTAGCCGTGGTACTTGGCGTGCGCCTCCGACCAGGCACTGCCGTCCTCCGCGTCGTCGAGCTTGATCGCCTCGTCGAAGTCGGTGAACGGGGCCGTGTAGTAGTACTGCAGATAGCGCTGCGCGTTCGAGTCGGGCACGAAAGCGGCGGCATCCGATGTCTTCTGCGTGCGCTCCTCGAGCTGCGGGATGAAGGTGTCGTCATAGTAGGCGGCAACCACCGAATCTGCGTCCGGGGGCAGGGTCTCGCCCTGCAGCTCCGCGAAAGCCGCATTGAAGCGACGGGATGCGTCGACCGTGCTCGAGTTGCGCGAATCCAGCAGCACAGCGGAGCGGATCTCGTCGAACGTGCGCTCGATCTCACGGTGACGGGATTCGCGAACGCTCACCAGCTGGTCGAAGGCCGCCTTCTCGAGCGAGTCCCGACCGGACGCGAGACCGATCGCCCCGATGACGAGCGTGGAGAGGATGCTCACAGCGAGCAGCATCACGAGGAGTTTGGACTGGATGCTCAGACCCGGTCGGCGCAGCGCCACGAGTTCTCCTTGCTACGAAAAGGTAAGGATGTTTCGGGGTGCTCTCACCTTACGCCGTGGTCTGCTCCGCGAACAATCGCGAGTAGATACCGCCCTTGGCAAGCAGTTGCTCGTGTGTTCCCTGTTCCACGAGCCGCCCGGAGTCGACGACGTAGATGCGGTCGGCAGCCACGACCGTCGAGAGCCGGTGGGCGATGGCCACAGTGGTCCGGCCGTGGGACGCCGCATCCAGCGCAGCCTGCACGACCCGCTCGGAGATGGTGTCGAGCGAACTCGTCGCCTCGTCGAGGATGAGCACGGCCGGGTCCTTGAGCAGCACACGAGCGATGGCGATGCGCTGCTTCTCGCCGCCACTCAGCCGGTAGCCGCGCTCCCCCACGATCGTGTCATAGCCGGCCGGGAACGACGCGATCGTGTCGTGGATGTTGGCGGCTCGGGCCGCAGCGACCAGCTCTTCGTCGGTCGCGCCCGGCTTCGCGTACCGCAGGTTGTCGCCGATCGACGCGTGGAACAGGTAGGTCTCCTGGCTCACGATGCCGATGTTGCGCACGAGCTCGTCCTGGCCGAGGTCGCGCACGTCGGTGCCGGCGAACAGGACCCTGCCGCTCGACACATCGTGCAGCCTCGGGATGAGGTACGACACGGTCGTCTTGCCCGCGCCTGACGGCCCGACGAAGGCGACGAACTGGCCGGGCTGAATGTCGAGCGTGATGCCCTTGAGGGTCGCGGGGGTGTCATCGCCAGCGTCCGGATAGCGGAACACCACCTCATCGAAGGCGACCTCGCCGAGGCGGGTGGGGTCGATCGGCACCGGCGTCTGCGGGTCGGTGATGGCGGGCTTGAGATCGAGGTACTCGAAGATTCGGGCGAACAGCGCCTGCGACGTCTGCAGGTCGAGCGCCACCCGCATGAGCCCGAGAAGCGGGAACATGAGGCGCGCCTGCACCGTCGTGAAGGCGACGATCGTGCCGGCGGTGACCGGGACATCCCGAAGGATCAGCCAGGCGGCGGCGAGGTAGATGACGGCCGGGATGATCGACAGGAAGATGTTGACGATCGCGAAGAACCACTGCCCGCTCATCTGCTGCTGCACCTGAAGGCTGATCTGGTTCTTGTTCTCCGCCTCGTAGCGCGCGGTCTCGGCCTGCTGCTGGTTGAAGCTCTTGGCGAGCAGGATGCCGGAGACGCTCAGCGCCTCCTGCGTGATCGCCGACATGTCGGAGAGCGACTCCTGGGTCTTCGTGGCGATGCGCGCGCGCACCTGCCCGACGCGGCGTTGGGCTACCACCAGCACCGGCAGCAGGATGACCGCCACAATCGTCAGCTGCCAGCTCAACACGAGCATGCTCACGAACGCGGCGATGACCGTGACGGTGTTGCCGATGACGCTCGAGATCGTGTTGCTCAGCACGCCCGCGACACCGCCGACGTCGTTCTGCAGGCGCGACTGGATGACACCGGTCTTGGTGCGGGTGAAGAAGCCGAGCTCCATCGCCTGCAGGTGGCCGAACAGCCGGATGCGCAGCGCACCCATCACCGAGTTGCCGACCGTCGCGGTCAGCCAGGTCTGCCAGACGCCGAGGGCGGCCGAGGCCACCCAGAGCAGCACCATCGCGCCCACCAGTTCGAGCAGCATCGGCACGTTCGGACCGCCGGCCGGGAACAGGCCGTCGTCGAACGCGAGCTTTGTGAGCAGCGGGGGCAGCACGCTGAGCCCTGCGCTCACCAGCACGAGCACGATGGTGATCGTGAGCTCTCGCTTGTACGGCGCGAACAGCGAACTGATGCGCTTCAGCAGGTCGGGGATGCGAGGGGCGGTGGCGTTGAGTGCCTTCTGAGCCTCGGCATCGCCGCCACCCATCATGCGACCTCCGCCGCCACCGCCCCCGCGCATTCCGCTCATCGCTTCACACTACGCGGGCTCGAACTATCCCTTCGTCGAACCTGCGAGCAGGCCGCGAACGAAGTAACGCTGGAGGCTGAAGAACACCACCAGCGGTATAACGAGCGACACGAACGCCGCGGCCGTGAGACGCTGCCATTCCTGCCCGCGGCTTCCGGTGAGCTCCGCGAGTCTCTGGGTGAGTGGCGCGGCATCCGAGGTGCCTCCCGAGAAGATGAGGGCGACCAGGAGGTCGTTCCACACCCACAGGAACTGGAAGATCGCGAAGGACGCGAGTGCCGGGATGGCGAGCGGGATCACGATGCGGAAGAAGACCTGGCTGTGGCTTGCGCCATCCACCCTCGCCGCCTCGATGACCTCACCGGGAATCTCGGAGATGAAGTTGTGCAGCAGGAAGATCGCCAACGGCAGCGCGAAGATCGTGTGCGCGATCCAGACCTGCAGGTAGTTGCTGGTCGGGATGTTGAGCGCATCGCCGATCGACTCCTGGAAGGGCTGCAACACACCCGAGAAGACCTGCAGCAGCGGAATGAGCGCCATCTGCAGCGGCACGATCTGCAGCGCGAAGATGAAGACGAAGAGCGCACTCGAGCCCTTGAACTTGATCCACGCGAAGGCGTAGGCAGCCATCGCGGCGAGTACGAGCGGGAACAGCGTCGCCGGGATCGCGATGGCGAGCGAATTCACGAAGTACGAGCCGAGCTGGGGTGCCGACGCGGAGGCCGAGAACAGCACCTCTCGGTAGTTGTCGAGCGTGAAGCCCGGGTTCTGGAAGATCGTCCACCAGCCGTTGGCCTTGATCTCCTCCTCCGGACGGAACGACGACAGGAAGAGCCCGAAGGTCGGGATCGTCCAGAGCACGGCGATGATGAGTGCCGCGGCCGTCGCACCCCGTGAGGTGAGGCGACGCTTGACGCGACTGGTCTTCGGATCGCGGTCGAGGATCGCGGGGTCGGCCTTGACCGGCGCGACCACGGGTGTCGATGTCATCGGATCTCCCTCTGCTTACGAAGTACTCGCACGTTGTAAATGACGATGGGCAGCACGAGGATGAACAGCACAAGCGCGAGCGCTGCCCCTCGGCCCGGTTCGTTGGCCCGGAAGGCCTGGGTGTACATCTCATTGGCGATGACGCTGGTGTCGAAGTTTCCGGCGGTCATCGTTCGAACGATGTCGAAGACCTTCAGGGTCGCTATCGAGATGGTCGTGACCACCACCACGAGTGAGCTCCGGATGCCCGGAAGAGTCACGTTGGTGAACTGCTGCCAGGAGTTGGTGCCGTCGAGCTGGGCCGCCTCAATCTGCTCGGTCGGGATGCCCTTGATGGATGCCGAGAGAATGACCATCGCGAAACCGGTCTGGATCCAGACCATCACGACGATGAGCAGGAACGTGTTGATCGGTTCCGTCTGCAGCCACTTGACCGGTTCGCCGCCCAGCCAGATGACGATCTGGTTGAGCAGTCCGATCTGCTCGCGGTCACCGGCACGGTAGTCGTAGATGAAGCGCCAGATGATTCCGGCGCCCACGAAGGAGATGGCCATCGGCATAAAGACGAGGGCCTTGAAGAACCGCTCACCGCGGGACTTGTCGATGAACACCGCGTAGGCGAGGCCGACGATGGTGGAGACGAGCGGCACACACACAACCCAGACGATCGTGTTGAGTACCACGCGCACGGCATCGGGCTGCGTGAAGATCCACTCGAAGTGGGTGAGGCCGATGAAAGAGCCGGCCTTGTCGGTGAAGGCGAGGATGCTCGTGCGGATGGCCGGGTAGATCAGGCCGATCGCGAGCAGGATGAGAGCGGGCGAGAGGTAGGCGACGAGCTGTACGACATCCCGGATCTTCTTCGGGGCTTTGTCGACGATGAACAGGACGAGCCCGACGACCGCCGCGAAGACCGCGAGGCCCAGACCCACCTGGACGAGTTTTTCTATGAGATCTGCAGTCCTCACGGAGCGCACCTTTCTTCGACGGTGAAGAGGGAGGAGGACTGAGGACGGGGCCGCATCGCGACCCCGCCCTCAGGCTGGTTCCGAACTACTCGGCGGGCCAGCTCGCTTCGATGGTGTCGGCAACCTTCTGGCTGCTCTCACCACCGATCCAGCTGACGATCCCCTTGAAGAAGGAGTTGCCACCCACGGCGCCCGGCATGAGGTCCGAAGCGTCAAAACGGTAGGTGGTGTCAGGGTCCTGCAGGATCTCGATGCTCTGCGTGAGCAGGTCACTCGAGGCGAGCGAGGCGTCAAGACCGTTGTTGGCGCTGATGACGCCACCGAGCTTCACGCGGTTGTTCGCCCAGGTGTCGCTCGAGAGGTACGCCTGGAAGGCGGCGACTGCGGGAGCGTCGGAGAAGGCTCCGACGATCTCTCCACCACCGGTGACGGCGAGGGGAGCGTCGGCGGATTCGGCCGGGAGGATGAAGGCGAAGATGTCACCGTCGGGTGCCACCTCCACGCCGTCGCCCCAGAAGCCCTCGTAGAAGGATGCCTGGTGGTGCAGCGAGCAGGTGCCGTCGAGGATCGGCAGGCCGCCCTCACCGAACGGGATGGAGAGACCGGCGGTGACGTCGCCGACCATGTCCTCGTTCTTCAGGATGTCGCCGACCGAGTCGAACGCCTCGACGATGCGGGGATCGTTGAAGGGGATCTCGTGCTTGTACCACTGGTCGTAGACCTCGGGACCCTGCTCGCGCAGCACGTAGTCCTCGATCCAGTCGGTCACGGGCCAGCCGGTGGCAGCGTCGGAGGCGTAGCTCGCGCACCACGGCTTGTGGTCACCCTCGTCGGCGATCGTGTCGGCGAGGTCGTTGAGCTCGTCGAGCGTGGTCGGGACCTCGTAGCCCTTCTCCTCGAACTCGCTCGGGGAGTACCAGACGTAGCCCTTGATGCTCGCCATCAGCGGTGCACCATAGAAGGTGTCGCCGTTGGTGCCGTAAGCCTTCCAGTCGGGAGACCAGAACTTGTCGACGTTGGCTTCGACCGCCTCGGGGGCGGGCACGAAGAAGTCGCTCGACGCGAGGTCGGCGAACAGGCCGGGCTGCGGGAAGATGCCGAGGTCGGGCGGGTTGCCACCCTCGGCGAGCTGGCGGATGTTCGCCTCGAACTCCTGGGTGCCCTGGTAGTCGATGGCGATGCCGGTGCACGATGCGAAGTCCGCCCACGACTCGACGAGGCGGTCGGCTTCGGCCTCGACGATGGTGCCCGAGATCGAGACCTCGTCACCCTCGAAGGTTCCGTAGGTGTCGTAGGGCGCACAATCGACGTCCCCCCGATCGACCGGCTCGTCTGAAACGCAGCCGGACAGTGCGAGGCCGATGATGCCTGCTGCGGCGATCGGCATGAGTAAGCGGTGGCGCAGGACTGAACTCATAGTGTCTCCTCCTCGTTGAGGTAAGGCCCGGTTCGCGCGTTCTCCGCACGACCGTGGACGGGTTTACTGCTGGGGTGTGGCCGCGAAGCCAACTTTCGGCAACCGGTTCCACACCACAACCTAAGGCACCCGTACGGGGGTATGCAAGCGCTTGACATACTCACAGGGAGGGCTAGAGTCACAATCGTGCAACGAGCCCCTCGGGGCGCCGTGAAAGGCGAGAGCCTCCGGAGCCGCCCAATGTGGGAACGGTTCCACATCCACGGGAGCGAGCACAGCCGGATTGCCAATGGAGGTGACGACGTGAGCGGCATCGACGAGGTCGCCCGCCGTGCGGGAGTCTCCAAGTCGACGGCATCCCGGGCACTCAGCGGTCGTGGCTACGTCTCCGACGCCACCAGGTTGCGGGTCGAGGGCGCCGCAGCGGAGATGGGCTATGTCGTCTCGACCAACGCCGCGAGCCTTGTCACCGGGCAGACCCGGAATGTCGGGGTCGTCATCCCGTTCATCAACCGGTGGTTCTTCGCCGAGGTGCTGGAGGGCATCGAGTCAGCGCTCATCGCGGCCGGCTACGACCTCACGCTGTATCGCCTCAGTCCGCACGCCGACCTCCGGCGCAAGGTCTTCGACTACTTTCTCGTGCGCAAGCGTGTGGACGCCGTCATCGCGGTGGGTATCGCGCTCACGCCGAGCGAGGTCGACCTGCTGCACTCGCTGAAGAAGCCGATCGTCGGCATCGGCGGCGACGTCGAAGGAATGTCGACCATCAGCATCGACGACGGCCGAGCCGCCCGCATGGCCACCGAGCACGTGATCGGTCTCGGGCACACCCGCGTGATGCACTTCGGGGGCGAGCAGGAGGAGCAGCTCGACTTCCGGGTGCCCGACTCACGACTCACCGGCTTTCGCGACTGCCTGCAGGCTGCGGGCATCGCCGACCAGGACGATTTTCGCGGTACGCCGTTCAGCATTCCCGGCGGCTTCGCGACGGCCATGGCCGTGCTGGCCGATCCGCGCACGCGGCCGACCGCCGTTGTTGCGGGATGCGACGAAATCGCGATCGGCGTCATCCTCGCCGCGAGGCAGCTGGGGATCCCCGTGCCGGCACAGCTCTCGGTCGTCGGAATCGACGACCACGAGCTCGCCGAGCTCTTCGGACTCACGACCGTTCGGCAGGAGCCGGGCAAGCAGGGCGCTGCCGCGGTCGCGACCGTACTCGCCGAACTCGCCGAGCCGGCCCCCTCCGAGGCCGTGCGGGCACCCGTGTCGCTCGTGGTGCGTTCGAGCACAACCGCCCCCGCGGCCTGAGACCGGCACGGAACGACGAAAGCCGCCGCTCCCGAAGGAACGACGGCTTTCGTGCAAGCTGACCCCGAGGGGTCGCAGACTACTTGAGGGTGACGGTGGCGCCAGCTTCTTCGAGCTGAGCCTTTGCCTTCTCGGCGGTCTCCTTGTTGACACCTTCGAGGACCGGGCCCGGTGCGCCATCGACGACGGCCTTGGCCTCGCCGAGGCCGAGGCTCGTGAGTGCACGGACCTCCTTGATGACCTGGATCTTCTTCTCGCCGGCAGCCTCGAGGATGACGTCGAAGGAGTCCTTCTCCTCAACCTCTTCAGCAGCGGCAGCAGCGCCACCGGCAGCAGCAACTGCTACGGGAGCAGCAGCGGTGACCTCGAAGACCTCTTCGAACTTCTTGACGAACTCGCTGAGCTCAATGAGCGTGAGCTCCTTGAAGGCCTCGATGAGTTCTTCGCTTGACAGCTTTGCCATGATTTTTCTCCTTGTGGATTTCTAGACTTACTTACCGCGGGTCAGGCTGTGCCTAGTTCGCGGACTCCTGCTTCTCACGCAGCGCTTCGACGGTGCGAACCGTCTTCGACAGCGGTGCGGTGAACAGATAGGCGGCGCCGAAGAGCGAGGCCTTGAAGGCGCCGGCAAGCTTGCCGAGCAGAACTTCGCGGGACTCGAGATCGGCGAGCTTGGTGACCTCTGCAGCCGTGAGAGGGTTACCGTCGAAGTAACCGCCCTTGATTACGAGCAGAGGGTTTGCCTTGGCGAAGTCGCGCAGAGCCTTTGCAACGGTGACGGCGTCGCCGTGTACAAATGCGATCGCTGACGGGCCGACGAGTTCGTCATCAAACGAGCTGATGCCGGCTTCGTTGGCCGCGATCTTGGTAAGCGTGTTCTTCACCACGGCGTACGTCGCGTGCTCGCGGATGCTTGTTCTCAGCGTCTTGAGCTGAGCAACCGAGAGACCGCGGTACTCGGTCAGCAGAACGGCGGTCGAGTTACGGAACAGATCCGTAAGCTCGGCAACCGAAGCTTCCTTGTTCGCCATGGCACTCCTTAATAGATATCGATGACCTCGACCTCAGGAGCTCTTAAAGTAAAAAGGCTCCGGCACAGTGCCAGAGCGTTCCCTCTCGGGATATTCTCGAACACCTGCGCTGGTCGTCATCCTGTTGGATGAACCTTCGGCTGCTGCACTCTTTCGAGCACGGCAACGACCTGCGGTCTTTGGCTCCGTACAGACTATGTGATGGATGGCCCGATCGGCAACTCGACGACGAATGTCGTGCCTCCCGGCTCGCTGTCGACGGACACGGTGCCACCGTGCGCCTCGACGATCGCGGCCGCGATCGCGAGCCCGAGGCCCGTGCTGCCCGCCGCGCGCGACCGGGAACCGTCGCCGCGGGAGAACCGCTCGAAGACCGTTTCGCGTACCTTCTCGTCGATGCCGGGGCCGTCATCCCGCACCCGAATGATCGCCCGACCGCCGCTCGACTCGAGCGAGGCGACCACACGCGTGCCGGCCGGCGTGTGCACGCGGGCGTTGGTGAGCAGGTTGGCGACGACCTGGTGCAGGCGCACCGCGTCGCCCTCGACGGTGATCGGTTGGTCGGGCAGCTCGAGGATCCACTCGTGCTCCTGCCCGGCCGCGTGCGCGTCGCTCACGGCGTCGGCGAGCAGGGCCGTCAGGTCGACCGGGTGCGACTCGAGGCTACGACCGTCGTCGAGGCGGGCGAGGAGGAGGAGGTCATCCACCAGCCCGGTCATGCGGATCGACTCGGACTCCACCCGGGCCAGCGCGTGCGCGACATCGGCCGGCAGGTCGTGACCGCCGCGGCGGGTGAGCTCGGCGTACCCGCGGATCGAGGCGAGCGGCGTGCGCAGTTCGTGGCTCGCGTCCGCCACGAAGGTGCGCACCTTGCGCTCGCTCGCCTCGCGGGCGGTGAGGGCGGATGCCACGTGCCCGAGCATGCGGTTGAACGCCGCGCCCACCTGCCCGACCTCGGTCGACGGGTCGGCGTCTTCGTCGGGCACGCGTGGGGCGAGCGCAACCTCCCCACGCTCGAGCGGAAGCTCCGAGACGGCGGTCGCGGTGGCGGCCACCCGCTCGAGGGGACGCAGGGCGACCCGCACGATCGCGCGCCCGGCGAAGAACGCGGCCAGCAGCCCGAGAACCGTCACGAGCAGGATCACGAGGATGAGCTGCAGCACCGTGGCGCGCACATCGTTCAGCGGCAGGCCGATCACGAGCTGTCCGCCACGACCGTCGCCCTCGGCGATGCGGAAGCGGTACTCGCCCAGGTCGCCGCCGAGGTCGAGGGTCTGGGGCTCGCTGTCGGTGGAGAGACCCAGCAGCACCTGCTGCTGCGCGGTCGTGAGCTGCGTGGTCTCGAGATCGTCGCCGAGCACCCGCACGTTGAGCACACCGCCGCGCAGGTAGCCGCCGATCGTGCTCGGCGGCAGGCCGGCGATCTTGAGGAAGTCGGTCGGCTCCGGGCGTCCACCGCCGGGCCCACCACCGGGGCCGTCGATGACTCCCTGGGTGCGGCTCGTCGCCGAGATCAGCTGGCTGTCGAGGCGCGCGCGCAGGGATGAGTCCAGGGTGGCGACGCTGACCGTGCCGACGATGATGCTGACCGCGGCGAGCAGCCCGAGGATGCCGAGCAGTAGCCTCGTGCGCAGCGTCATCAGCGCACCGGCTTGAGCACGTAGCCAACGCCGCGAACCGTGTGGATCATCGGTTCGCCGAGGGTGTCGACCTTCTTGCGCAGGTAGGAGATGTAGATCTCCACGACGCTCGATTTGCCGCCGAAGTCGTAGCTCCAGACCCGGTCGAGTATCTGGTGCTTGCTGAGCACACGGCGCGGGTTGCGCATGAGGTAGCGCAGCAGCTCGAACTCGGTTGCGGTGAGCTCGATGGGCACTCCCCCGCGAGCCACCTCGTAGCTATCCTCGTCGAGGGTGAGGTCGCCGACCTGCACGAAGGAGTCGTCCGCGTCGCTGACCGCGAGGTGCGAGCGGCGGATGAGGCCGCGCAGGCGGGCGACGAGCTCCTCGAGGCTGAACGGCTTGGTGACGTAGTCGTCACCGCCGACCGTGAGCCCGGCGATGCGATCGTCGAGCGAGTCCTTGGCGGTGAGGAAGAGGATGGGCGTCTGCAGGTTGTCGGCCCGGAGGCGGGTGAGCACCTGCACGCCGTCGATGTCGGGCAGCATGATGTCGAGCACAACCACGTCGGGCTTGAACTCGCGAATCGTGGAGAGCGCGGCGGCGCCGTCGCTCGCTATCCGCACATCCCAGCCCTCATAGCGCAGCGCCATCGAGAGCAGGTCGGTGAGCGAGTCCTCGTCATCCACCACGACGGCCCGGATCGGACTGCCGTCGATGCGGGTCAATCGGGACTGCGCCGCGGCCGAACTGTGGTTGCTCATTCTCCCCAGTATCGCGAGAAGTCTATGAGCAGCCTGTGAGCGGTCGGTGCAGCAGCTAGATGTCGACTCAGATCGAGGACACGCTGTGGGAACCCGCGACCAGTTCGGCAATGTCGGCGGAGATGCGCAATACGGCCGCGCCGTTCGCCGCGAGGGCGGCGAGCGCGGGCGAGAGCGCAGCGTCCGGCTCTGTCCTGGTGTCATCGACGACCACGAGGCGGGCATCGGAGGCGAACGCGCGGGCCAATTCCACGAGGCGTTGTTCGGAGCGGGACAGCAGTGCGACGCGGGCGTCGAGATCGAGGGACGCGCCCAGTGCGGAAAGAGTGGCCGCTGCATCCGCCCGCATCGTCTCGAGGTCAACGAGCCCGCACCAGCGTGGCTCGCGGCCGAGGAAGATGTTTGCCGCGATGGAACGACCGGGCAGCAGGCTGCTGCGCGATCGCAGAACCGTCACTCCTCCGCGCAGCAGATCGCGCGGGGTGGGGGCGCTCGAGCCGTCGAGGGCGATCGACCCGGCGGTGGGAACGAGCTCTCCGGCGATCACCGCGGTGAGAGTGGATGCCCCGGCTCCGGCAGCAGCGTAGACACCGTGAATGCTGCCGCTCGTCAGGTCTAACGACACGTCGGTCACGCCGGCGCGACCGAGGGCGTGAGCCGTCAGGCCGGTCACGGCAAGCAGCGGAGGGTGCAGCCGGGTTGCGCGGGCGGAGTGCTCGGTGATGACCGTCGTTGTCATTCCCCGATTCTGACACAGGCTTGGCATCTTTTGCTAGTCACTCGACGAAAGTAATTGGGCTTGGGGCCGGTGCCGCTGTGGTTTACTTTCCGCATGGTGGACATCAGCCGAGGATCGGCGCTGGGCGTCTCGGGCGCAAGTGAACTGTTCCAGATGCTGCGCGACGGCCAACCGCGCACACGCGCCGAGCTCGCGAACCTCACGGGGCTCGCGCGGTCGACCATCGCCCTCCGCGTCGACGCGCTGATGGAACTGGGCCTCGTCGGATCCGTCGGAGACGCGCAGTCGACCGGCGGACGGCCCTCCTCGCAGTTCGCCCTCAACCCTTCCGCCAAGGTCGTGCTCGCCGCCGACCTCGGAGCCTCGCACGCGAGTCTCGCCGTCACCGACCTCACGGGCGCGACTCTCGCCCAGCACAGCGGGCCG
The DNA here is from genome assembly GCF_004310685.1 of Glaciihabitans arcticus. NCBI lineage: Bacteria > Bacillati > Actinomycetota > Actinomycetes > Micrococcales > Microbacteriaceae > Glaciihabitans > Glaciihabitans arcticus. The sequence continues at coordinate 169,478 of NZ_SISG01000002.1, forward strand.
ATCGACATCTCCGACGGTCCCGAGAAGACACTGACCTGGATGATCGAAGCCGGCCGCACACTCCTCGGTGAGATCGACCGCAGCGCCAAGGACCTCATCGCCATCGGGATCGGCCTCCCCGGCCCCGTCGAGCACAGTACCGGACGCCCGATCAACCCGCCGATCATGCCCGGCTGGGATCGCTACGACGTGCCCGGCTACGTGCAGCAGCACCTCGAGGTGCCCGTGCTCGTCGACAACGACGTCAACATCATGGCGCTCGGCGAACAGGCCTTCGCCTGGCCGCAGGTCGAGCACCTGCTGTTCGTCAAGGTCGCCACCGGCATCGGCTCCGGCGTGATCTCGAGCGGACGCCTGCAGCGCGGCGCCCAGGGCATCGCGGGCGACATCGGCCACGTGCAGATCGCGAGCGGCGCCGGCGTGCCCTGCCATTGCGGCAACCGCGGCTGCCTCGAGGCGATGGCTTCGGGTCCGGCTATCGCGAGCGCTCTGCGCCGAGCGGGCGTCGACGTCGAGAGCCCGCAGGACGTCGTGAGCCTCGTCAAGCGCGGCAATATCGAGGCCATCCAGGCGGTGCGCCAGGCCGGACGCGACATCGGCGAGGTGCTCACTGCGTGCGTGAGCCTGATGAACCCCTCTGTGATCGCGATCGGCGGATCCATGGCCCGCGCCGGCGAACACCTCATCGCCGGGGTGCGCGAGGTCGTCTACACGCGCTCCATGCCGCTCGCGACCGAGCACCTCACCATCGTGCAGTCGAGCGCCGGGGCGAATGCGGCGGTGATCGGGGCGAGCATGCTGGCGATTCACCACGCGCTCAGCCCCGAAAGTATTGACGCCATGGCCGGCTAAGTCGGTCGAACGCGCGACAATAGAACCGTGACCTTCGTGCAGCCGACCCTCTCCCTCTGGGACGAGCCCGCTCCCGACCACACGGCACGCATCCTCGCGCAGTCGACCGATCGGGTGGCCTGGCTGCGCGCGCGCAGCACCGGCGTCACCGCAACCGACGTCGCCCGCCTCAGCGGTCCGAAAGCCCTCAGGGCCGTCTCGCTCGAGAAGATGTACGGTTCGGGATTCGGTGGCAACGCCTACACCGATCACGGAGTCGAGCGTGAACCCCACATCGCCCGCTGGGTGCGCGCCCACCACCGCATCGAGCCGAGCGCCGCGCTGTTCCACTCCGCACACGAACGCCGCCACCTCGCCACCCCCGACGGCGTCGCCGTGATCGACGGCACGCTCGTTCTCGCCGAAATCAAGACCTCGAGCAGCCCGTGGAAGTCCGTGCCCCGCTCGTACCTGCGCCAGATCTGGTGGCAGCAGTACGTGCTCGGCGCCGAGCGCACCCTGCTCGTCTGGGAGCACCACGAGAACTTCGTGCCCGTCGACCCCGAGCCGACGTGCACCTGGATCGACCGCGACGACAACCAGATCCACATCCTCGTGGGGCTCGCCAACCAGCTGCTCGAGCTGATGGGCCGCCGACGGTGACGTTCGTGCTGCTCCACGGGCTGGGCGGGGATCGCCGCCAGCCCATGAGCCTGCTTCAGCCAGCGCTACCCGAGGGCGCCGTCGTCTTCGCCCCTGATGTGCGGGCGCACGGTACATCCACCCTCATCGGCAGCGCGGAGCACTTCACACTCGACGCTCTTGCAGGCGAGGTCGCCGCGTCACTGCCCCACGGCCCGCTCACGATCCTCGGCATCTCGATGGGCGCGGCCCTCGCGCTGCGCCTCGCCCTGCGCGGCGACCTCGATATCGAGCGACTGGTCTTCGTGCGTCCCGCGTTCACCGACCGGCCGCTGCCCGCGAACCTCGCCGCGTTTCCCGTGATGGGCGCGCTGCTGCGCGACCACGGAGCGCGTCGGGCCGAGAAGCTGTTCCGCGAGACCGACTACTTCGCCGAGCTCGAGGCAGCCTCCCCGCTGGGCGCGGAGGGTGCGATCGAGCAGTTCAAGAAGCCCGAGGCCGTCGCGCGCGCTCTTCGGCTGATCGAGATCCCGCGGCACGCAGCGTTCACCCGCGAGGAGATCGCCTCGGTCGACCTGCCGGCCACGGTGATCGCGGCCGAACGCGACCCGGTGCATCCGGTGTCCGTCGCGGAGCTGTGGCACGCCGGCCTGCCGCACTCTGTGCTCGAACGCGTTCCGGCCCGGGATGACGGCATGCGCGACTACGTCGCCACAACCCGCGCGGCGGTCAGCGCGGCGCTCGCCCGCTGAACGGGCCACTCAGCACGGCCCACTGGAGCAGCATGATCGTCTTGGCGTCCGCGATGCCTGAGCCGATCATCCCGAGCGCTTCATCGATGTCGAGCTCGACGAGATCGATGTGCTCACCCTCGTGCGCGAGTCCGCCGCCCGCGTGCTCGCGGGTCGAGGAGTCGTAGGGCGCGGCGTAGAAGTGCAGGCGCTCGGTCACCGAGCCGGGGCTCATAAACGCATCGAAGACGTGCTCGACCTCGCCGACGCGGTGCCCGGTCTCCTCGATCGCCTCCCGTCGGATCGCCGTCTCCGGGTCGTCATCGTCGAGCAGGCCGGCCGCGGTCTCGATGAGCATGCCGTCGGGATGACCGTTCACATATGCGGGGTACCGGAACTGCGCGGTCAGCAGCACCGTGCGCCGCGTCGAGTCGTACAGCAGGATCGTCGCCCCGTTGCCGCGGTCGTAGGTCTCGCGGGACTGGCTGGACCAGGCTCCGTCGGCACCCTGGTAGTCGAAGGTCGTGGTGTGCAGGCGGTACCAGTTGTCGCTCAGCAGGCGGATATCGCGCACCCGAACCCGCGGATTGGAGACCGGCGGCTCGTCGGCACCCACTAGTTTCCTGCCCGGAAGAGCCGTAAACCTGTACCCATTTGTCTACCCCTCTTACGAACATGTTTCCAGACCAGACTAGCGGCGGCACTTTTGTTGACAATGAAGGAACCTCGCCGTAACAACACCGAATCATTGGCCCCCTTTACTGGGGTAACGCAAGAAAGGGCGATGATGACGACTATGCGAGCAATCGTGATGGATGCCACGGGCACCCCCGACGTGCTGCGGACCGCCGAGGTGGACAAACCGGGCAAGGTCAACTCCGAATTCCTGGTCAAGGTCATCGCCGCCGGCATCAACCCGATCGAGGCCAAGACCCGGGCCGGTCGCGGCATCTCCGCCGCCATCGCGTCCTACCCCGCTGTGCTCGGCAACGACTTCAGCGGGATCGTCGTCGAGACGCCCTACGAGGCGCACCCGATCAAGGTCGGCGACGAGGTGTACGGAATGTCCTCGTTCCCGAGAGCGACAGGCAGCTACGCCGAGTTCCTCGCCGTGCACAGTCTCAGCATCGCGCGCAAGCCCAAGTCGCTCTCTCACGTCGAGGCGGCCGGAGTTCCCCTCGCCGCGCTCACCGCGTGGGGCATGGTCGTCGAGGTCGCCAAGGCACACGAGAGTCAGCGCATCCTCATCCACGCCGGCTCCGGCGGGGTGGGCCACTTCGCCGTGCAGTTCGCCCGCTACTTCGGTGCCCACGTGATCGCCACCGGCTCGGAGCGCAACGTCGGCTGGCTTACCGAGCTCGGCGCGCACCAGGCCATCGATTACACGTCGACCCGCTTCGAAGACGTCGTCTCGGGTGTCGACGTCGTCATCGATCTTGTCGGCAATGTGCACGATGACACGGGATCCCGCTCGCTCGGCGTCCTCCGCCCGGGCGGCCTCATCATCAACGCCCCCACCGGAAGCTGGCCCACCTTCCTCGACGACGCGGCCTCTGCCGGGCTCCGTGCCACGAGCTACAAGGTAGCCGGCGACGGCTCCACCCTCGCGGTCATCTCGAGGCTGCTCGAGTCGGGAGACGTGCGCGTCTTCGTCGACCAGGTCTTCGACCTCGACGATGCAGCGGCAGCCCACACCGCCCTCGAAGCCGGTCACACCCGGGGCAAGATCGTGCTGAAGGTCTCTGACTACTAGAACTCCAGCGAAACCTCAGTCGCAGGCTCCTTCGGGACTGGCGTCGCGGAATCGCTGGCGCGATTCTTATAGCTCCAGCGAAACCTCAGTCGCAGGCTCCTTCGGGACTGGCGTCGCGGAATCGCTGGCGCGATTCTTATAGCTCCAGCGAAACCTCAGTCGCAGGCTCCTTCGGGACTGGCGTCGCGGAATCGCTGGCGCGATTCTTATAGCTCCAGCGTCCGTACAAAGTCATCTTCCCAGCGCTCGCCCACCAGGAACTTCTTGGTGCCGACGCGCTCGAAGCCCTGCTTCTCGTAGAACCGGTTCGCATTCGGGTTCAATTCGTTGACCCCGAGCCAGACGCTCGCCGCGCCCCGCTCGCGTGCGGCATCCACGGTTGCGCCGACGAGCTCGCGAGCCAGACCCGATCCGTGGAAGCCCTCGAGCACGTAGACCTTGCTGAGCTCAGCGGTCGGGCGCACGGTGACGACCGACGCGACGTCGGGATCCGAGGGCTCTGCGAACACGAGCATGGTGTACCCGGCGGGAGTGCCGTCGACCTCGCCGATGAACAGATCCCGGGCGGGGTCGGCGAGATAGTCGCCGAACCTGGCCTCCGAGAGATGGGTGCCGATGAAGTCGGCGATCGCCTCGGGCGTTGTGCCGGGAGGGCACGCGAGGGCGAAGGTCGCCACGGCCAGCGCGTGCAGGAGCGCAGCGTCATCCCGAATCGCACGTCGAATAATGGTGGTCATGTCATCTCCTGTCGGGAGTGCAGAAAAGGGGCCCGCCGAAGCGGACCCCTTCCCTTAACAAACTGGCGTGCGCCGCAGCAGCGGCGGCGCACCATCAAGCACTAGACCAGCGCGTTGATGTCGAGCGGGATGCCCGGACCAAAGGTCGTCGAAACGGTGCCCTTGGTGATGTAGCGGCCCTTCGAGCTGGACGGCTTCGAGCGAACGATCTCGTCGAGAGCTGCCTTGATGTTGTCAGCGAGCTGCTCCTCGGTGAAGGAGGCCTTGCCGGCGACGAAGTGCACGTTGGAGTGCTTGTCGACGCGGAACTCGATCTTTCCACCCTTGATGTCGGACACAGCCTTGGCGGTGTCCATCGTCACGGTACCGGTCTTCGGGTTCGGCATAAGGCCACGCGGGCCGAGTACCTTACCGAGACGACCGACCTGGCCCATGAGCTCAGGGGTCGAGACGGCTGCGTCGAACGCGGTGTAACCGCCGGCAACCTTCTCGATGAGCTCAGCGCCACCGACCTCGTCTGCGCCAGCGGCGATAGCTGCCTCAGCAGCGGGGCCGGTTGCGAAGACGATGACGCGGGCGGTCTTGCCGGTTCCGTGCGGCAGGATGACGGTTCCACGAACCATCTGGTCTGCCTTGCGGGGGTCGACACCGAGCTTGAGGGCGACCTCGATCGTGGAGTCGAACTTTGCGGAGCCCGTCACGCGAGCGACATTGACTGCCTCGCTCGGCGTGTAGAACTTGCCTTCCTCGATCTTCTCGAGTGCTGCCTTGTAGGACTTGGAGTTCTTGGCCATTATGCGTCCACCGTGATTCCCATAGAGCGAGCGGTGCCCGCAATGATCTTCATCGCGCCTTCAACGTCATTGGCGTTGAGGTCGACCATCTTCTGCTCGGCGATAGCGCGAACCTGGTCCTTGGTCAGCTTCGCAACCTTGACGGTGTGCGGCGTTCCCGAACCCTTGGCGACGCCGGCAGCCTTCTTGATGAGCTCCGCCGCGGGCGGGGTCTTCAGGATGAAGGTGAACGAGCGGTCTTCGTACACGGTGATCTCAACGGGGATGACGTTGCCGCGCTGCGACTCGGTCGCAGCGTTGTACGCCTTGCAGAACTCCATGATGTTCACGCCGTGCTGTCCCAGTGCCGGGCCGATAGGCGGGGCGGGGTTGGCAGCGCCAGCGTTGATCTGAAGCTTGATCAGACCAGTGACTTTCTTCTTCGGTGCCATTCTTTTTCCTTTTCTGTTCGAGTGACTCTTGCGAGCCTCTCTCCCGCCACCCGGTTGGGCGCGGTGACTTCTTCAGCCGGGGCTAAAGCTTGGTGACCTGGTCGAAGCTGAGCTCGACCGGGGTCTCACGCTCGAAGAGCGACACGAGCACGGTGAGCTTGCCGCTCTCCGGCTTGATCTCGCTGATCGAACCGGGAAGGCCCGCGAACGAACCCTCCTTGATCGTGATGGTCTCGCCGATCTCGAAGTCGATCTCGGCAGGGATCGCACGCGACGGCGTCTTGCCCTTGCCGCCGGGGGTCTTCGAGGCCGGGGCCTCGACGATCTGAACGAGGCTCTTCAGCATGTTGAAGGCCTCCTCGAAACGCAGCGGCGTCGGGTTGTGGGCGTTGCCCACGAAGCCGGTGACGCCGGGGGTGTGACGCACGACCGACCAGGAGTCCTCGTTGAGGTCCATGAGCACGAGCACGTATCCGGGGATGCGCACGCGGTTGACGAGCTTGCGCTGGCCGTTCTTGATCTCGACGACGTCTTCCATCGGAACCTCGACCTGGTAGATGAACTCTTCCATGGTCATGGAAACCTTGCGGTTCTCGATGTTCTGCTTCACGCGCTTCTCAAAACCTGCATACGAGTGGATGACGTACCACTTGCCCTGCTTGGCCTTGAGCTCGGCGCGGAATGCCTCGTAGGGATCGGCGTCGGGGTCGACCTCGGCCGCAGCTTCGTCGTCACCCAGTTCCGGCCCGTCGTAGGGGGCGACATCGTGGGACTCGTTGGCCTCTTCTTCGGCCTCGAGATCGGCTTCGTCATCCGTCGCCGCAACAGAGGCGTCGGCTTCATCCGCTGAATCGATGTCAAGCGCGTCGTCGACGATCTTGTCGGCTTCGGGATCCATAGCTGCGTCGAGAGCCTCGAGGAGACCGGCGAGGTCACCCTCTTCGTCTTCTTCAACGTGGATGGCCGCGTGCTCAGCGGAGTCCACCGAGTTCTCGTCGGCGGCGAGGGTGTTGCCCTCCTGGAACTCGTCCTCTTCGGAGGACTGCTCGGCTGCCGTCGCGAGGTCGATATCGTCGCGGTGGTTGTCAGACACGGGATCTCATTCCATTTCTTTGAAGCGGTTATCGGCGCACTGCGGCGCTGAAGATGTGGGGGCCGGTTAGGCGGGTGTGCCGTTGCCGAACACGATGTTCACAACGAACGAGAAGACCCAGTCGAGGCCCGAGACGAGCGCCATCATGATGATGACGAACACGAGCACGACCAGCGTGAAGCTGATGAGCTCTTTGCGGGTCGGGGTGACGACCTTCTTCAGCTCTGCGACGACCTGGCGCATGAACAGGGTGAAGCGCCCGAGGGGTCCACGCTTGTCAGCGCGGTCCTTGCGGGCATTGGCGACGACGTCCTCGCTGGGCTCGTCGATGATTTTTCTAGCCACTTTCACTACCTTCCGACAGTCGTACATGTGCGACTGCGTCGTTGTCGTGCCGGCGCCCCACACGGAGTGTGTGGGGGAACCTGCAGGGCGGACAGGACTCGAACCTGCAACCTGCGGTTTTGGAGACCGCTGCTCTACCAATTGAGCCACCGCCCTTTGCGCTGACACCGGAGTGTCGGCACGGGCGCTTCACCACACAGTTCTACGCACTGGATGTGCGGAGAGGGCGCGCGAAAGCATGGAGGATTTCACCTACCGGGTCAAGTGTAAGGCATGATCACGCCTCACCCAATCTCGGCCTTAAGATTATCGGGTGAACCGAATCTCGCAGAGAATTGCCGCCATCGCCGAGTCTGCCACCCTGAAAGTGGATGCGAAAGCCAAGGCGCTCCAGGCGCAGGGCCGCCCCGTGATCAGCTATGCGGCGGGCGAGCCGGACTTCGCCACCCCGTCGAACGTCGTCGACGCCGCATCCAACGCCGTGCTCGATCCGAAGAACTACCGCTATACGCCGGCCGCAGGTCTCCCCGAACTGCGCCAGGCGATCGCCTTCAAGACGGCACGCGACAGCGGGCTGACCGTCGAGCCATCGCAGGTCATCGTGACCAATGGCGGCAAGCAGGCTGTGTACCAGGCCTTCGCGACCCTTCTCGACCCGGGCGACGAGGCCATCCTGCCCGCGCCGTACTGGACGACCTACCCCGAGGCCGTGAAGCTCGCGGGCGGAGTACCCGTCGAGGTGTTCGCCGGAAGCGACCAGGACTACCTCGTGACCGTCGAACAGCTGGAAGCCGCACGCACCGACCGCACCAAGGTTCTGCTCTTCGTCTCGCCGTCCAACCCGACCGGTGCCGTCTACACGCTCGAGCAGACCCGCGCCATCGGCGAGTGGGCACTGGAGCACGGCATCTGGATCATCGCCGACGAGATCTACCAGAACCTCGTTTATGGGGTCGTGGCGCACTCGATCGTTTCCGCCGTGCCCGCCCTCGCCGACACCACCATCCTCGTGAACGGTGTCGCCAAGACCTACGCCATGACCGGATGGCGACTCGGTTGGATGGTCGGCCCGAAAGACGTCATCGCGGCAGCATCCAACCTGCAGTCCCACCTGTCATCCAACGTGTCCAACATCTCGCAGCGTGCCGCCATCGAGGCACTCACCGGCCCGCAGGACGCCGTTGAGGAGATGCGCCAGTCGTTCGAACGCCGTCGCGACGTGATCGTTGCGGAGCTGAACCGCATCCCGGGCGTCATCTGCCCGACGCCGGAAGGCGCCTTCTACGTGTACCCCGACGTGACCGGCCTGCTCGGTCGCGAGTGGGGCGGTGTCACGCCGACCACCTCGCTCGAGCTGGCCGATCTGATCCTCGACCAGGTCGAGGTCGCGGTGGTGCCCGGCGAGGCATTCGGACCGTCGGGGTACCTGCGCCTGTCGTACGCGCTCGGTGACGCGCCGCTGCTCGAGGGCGTGCAGCGCCTGCAGGGGCTGTTCGGGGTGCGGGAGTAGGTTCCCCCGCCGAGTTGCCCACTTCTGCTGCCTGATCCTTGGCGAAGAGGACGTTTTCGGGCGACTCGATCCCCGTGTGGAGAGCTCGAGCCGTAGGACTAAGGCGAAGCGCAAGATTCTTCGATGCACCCCGAAAGCCTTCCGCCCGCATTCGTTGACAGGCGCTTTTCCGTCCGGGAAGCCCTCCACAACGGAGTAAGCCCAGGTCGCCTGAGGGCGAGCGATCTCGACGCAACTGTGTGGGGCGTTCGAGCAAGCACTGTCGCTGACGCTGACCTGCTTCACCGGGCGGCGTTGTTCTCGTCGCGACTTCCCACCGAATCACTGTTCAGCCACTCGACGGCGGCGCGTCTGATCGGCATCCCGGTGCCCTGGTGGTCGGAACGGGATGCCCGGCTCCACGTGAGCGTCGCCGCTCCCCGTCGGGCGCCTCACGCGGCCGGCATCATCGGTCACCGGTCCCGACTCACGGAACGCGACGGTGTGGTGATGCGCGGCGTGCGCGTGACATCCCCTGTTCGAACATGGCTCGATCTCGCTTCGATGGTCAGGTTCGCCGACCTGGTAGCGGCCGGCGACTACATCATTCACTGGCGCCTGCCGCTGGCCGAGCGCGACGAACTCTCCCGCGCCGTCGAGAGCTTCGGTCGTGCTCGCGGTGCAATCAATCTGCGAAAGGCGTTGCCGTTGCTGAGCGACCGCGCGGAGTCACCTCCCGAGTCGGAGTTGCGGGTAATCCTCGCCGTGGCCGGCCTCCCCTCACCGGACATCAATCACGCGCTCGTCGATACGGACACGGGACGACATCTTCGCCCCGACTTCACCTTTCGCGAACACAGGGTGATTCTCGAGTACCAGGGGGACTACCACCGCACTCGCGAGCAGTGGCGAAAGGACATGACGCGTCGATCCAAACTCGAGGCCGAGGGCTGGTACGTCATGGAGATCAACGCAGACGATCTGAGAAGCCCGGAGGAGTTGGTTGCGCGTGTGCGAACCGTTCTGGCACGGCGTCGCTGACGAGTTGCCCACTTCTGCTGCCTAGGAGGGCATTGAGAGGACGTTTTTGGGCAACTCGGCCGGGCCCTACAGCAGCTTGCGCTCGAGCGCCCAGGCCGTGAGCTCGTGGCGGGAGCTCAGTTGCAGCTTGCGCAGCACCGCCGAGACGTGGGTCTCGACCGTCTTGATCGAGATGAAGAGGGACGCCGCCACCTCCTTGTAGGCGAAACCGCGGGCGATGAGGCGCATGACCTCCTGCTCCCGGGCGCTGAGCCGGTCGAGCTCGTCATCGGTGGCTGCCTGTTCACCGGTGACAGCGCCGAAGGCATCGAGCACAAAGCCGGCCAGACGGGGCGAGAAGACGGCGTCTCCGGATGCCACGGCCGCAACGGCCCGCGAGACCTCGAGCCCTGACGAGCCCTTCGTGATGTACCCGCGGGCTCCGGCCCGGATCACGCCCACCACGTCCTCGGCGGAATCGGAGACCGAGAGAGCGAGGAACCGTACCCGGTCGAGCAGGGCTGCCGAGCGGCGCAGCACCTCGGCTCCCCCGCCGCCGGCGCCCCCGGGCAGGTGGACGTCCAGCAGCACGACCTCGGGCAGCAGGGCGGCGATCTGCGCCACGGCGTCATCCACCGTCGCGGCCTCACCGAGCACCTCGACGGAGGAGTCGAGGTCGGCGCGCAACCCCGAGCGGAAGATGGAGTGGTCGTCGACGATGATCACGCTAGTCATGGGGCACCTCCAGGTGCAGGTGGATCTCGGTTCCGGTGCCGTCCGCACCGACGCCGATGGTGGCCGAACCACCGGCACGGGACATCCGGCCAATGATCGATTCTCTGATGCCGAGCCGGTCATCGGGCACCGAGTCGAGGTCGACGCCGGGGCCGCGATCGCGCACGAACACGTCGATAGCCGAGACCGTGGACTCGAGGTACACCGACACCTCGCCGCCCGCGTGCCGGGCCGCGTTCAGCATCGCCTCACGCGCGGCTGCGACGAGTGCCGAAGGTGACGGGCCGAACTCGCCGACCGCGACCACGTCGATGCGCACGGCGTAGTCCAGCTCGATGAGTGCGGCGATCTCGCGCAGTTCAGAGGCGAGATCCGCGTCGACGGGGGCCGAGCCGGTGAACAGCCAGTCGCGCAGCTCGCGCTCCTGGGCGCGCGCGATGCGAGCGACTTCGGATGACGCCCCCGCCCGGTTCTGGATCAACGCCAGCGTCTGCAGCACCGAGTCGTGCAGGTGTGCCGCGATCTCCGCCCGCTGCTCATCGCGCACGCGCGCCGTCTGCGAGGCCTGCAGCTCCGCCCACAGGGCGACCACCCGGGGCGCGACCACCACGCCGACGCCGAGCACGATGAGTCCGACGGCGAGCACCGCGTTGATGGCGGCCGGACGCGAGAGCAGCACGACCAGCCCCGTCACCAGGAGGATGCCCGATCCGAGACCTCGCACCCACAGCGCGTACTCGCGCGTGCGGTCGGGGTCGGTGCGATCCAGGGTCAGGCTCCACGCGACGGCCGCGCCGATCGTGAGCACGACGGCGATGAGGGCGTTGGTGGCGAGCGCGTCAGCTCCGGTCGCGGCCGTCGCGACGATGATCGCGGCGATCGCACCCGCTCCGACGAGCAGGGCGGCGACGGGGGCACGGCGGGTGACGGGCGCCGCGTCATCCGGAACCAGAGGAACCAGCGCCCACAGCCACAGGTACAGCAACGCGCCCGCCCCGCCCAGAAGGGTGGAGGCGATGAAGGCGAAGCGCACCGTGCCGAGCTTCCAGCCGAGGTGCAGAGCGACGGCCTCACTTACCCCGCCGAGCGCGTTGGAGCGCTCGCGCAGCAGGGGAGGTCGAGGGGTCACCCTTGAATCCAAGCAGAGAAAGCCCGCCCCGAACCCGAAGTCAGGGTGCGATCAGGGGAATACCCCATAGCTGCGCGCGCCGGGCTCGGCCACCATCGAGGTATGTCCACTACCGAACCGCCCACAGCAGGGCCCACGCCGGAGACACCCCCGGCCAACGACACACGCTTCTTCTCCTGGATGCGCTCGCTCGGCATCCGACGCCAGGATGGCTGGATCGGCGGCGTCGCCGGCGGCATCGCCCAGCGCACCGGCATCGACCCGCTCATCGTGCGCGGCATCCTCGTGGTGCTCGCCCTGTTCGGCGCACCCGCGCTGCTGCTCTACGCCGCCGCCTGGCTGCTGCTGCCCGACTCGGGCAACAAGATCCACCTCGAAGAGGCCATCGCCGGCCGCTTCGAGGCGCCGCTCGCCGGCATCGGCGCGATGGTGGCCCTCTCCTTCATCCCCGCCGCGCCGGGCCTGTGGTTCTTCCCGGGCTACGGCGACTGGGGCAACTGGGGCTCGGGCCTCGGCCGCGGCATCTGGACCCTCCTGCTCATCGGCGCCCTCGTTTGGTTCCTCATCTGGGTGGCACAGCGCAGCAACGGGACGCCCACGCCCACGGCCACTTCCTTCACCACCCCCGAGCCGCCCGCTCCCCCGACCGGTGCACTGCCCGAGGATGTCGCAGCCTGGCGTACCAGCCAGGCCGAGTGGAAGGCGCAGCACGCCAACTGGCGCAACCAGCAGGCCACCGCAGCCAGCCAGGAGGCCCGTGCACGAGCTCGCGCGGCCAGCGCGGAACGCGCTCGGCTCTATAACGAGGAGCGCGAGCGCTCGCGCCCCAACCACCTCGTCTCGTTCATCGTGGTGGGCACCGCCATCCTCGTGGGAGCGATCGTCGCCCTCGCGGTGGGCGGCGGCGAGACCTTCGACGTGAGCGTGATGCGGGCGTCGCTCGGATCCGCCCTCGCCGTGCTCGGACTCGGCGTGCTCGCCGCCGGCGCACTCGGCAAGCGTTCGGGAGGCCCGGGCGGGTTCGCGGTTCCCGTGATCGTGGTGCTCGTCGCCACGAGCGGCGTGCCGCTCGGCGGTAACTTCTCGCCGGTCGCGGCGGACGGCTACTCGCCGCGCAACGACACGAGCGAGACCCGCAGCACCGACAACTACGTGCTCGGCGGCGGATCGACCACCCTCGACCTGCGGGACTACTACAACTCCTCGGCCTCGACGACCGGCACGGCCGACCCCGACGACCGCATCAACTTCGTTATGGGCGGCGGCTCGCTGCGGGTGATCGTGCCCGACGACCAGTACGTGGATCTCACCGCCACGATGGGCGGCGGCCGACTCGCGATCGAGCAGAACGACAACGTGCGAACCGGCGGCCCGCTGCTCATCCGCCGCGAGGAATTCATCCCCGAGGGCTTCGAACAGGGTGACGAGTTCACCAGGACCCTCGAACTCAACATCATCATGGGCGGCGGATCGATAGACGTCGTCAGCGCAGGAACAGCCACGGAGGACGAGAACTGATGACCGACGAGACGACAACCCCCACCCGCCCCGGACCCCGGTGGGGCACCCTCAGCTGGGGCGTGATCCTGCTCATCATCGCGGGGCTCGCCATCACCGGATCCCTGGTTGATCCAGCCCTCATCACGGGAACGGTGGTGCTGTGGAGCATCGCGGCCGTCGGCGGGCTGATCGTGGTCGGGGCCATCGTTGCGGCGATCATCCGGGCCGCTTCACAAAGAGCATAAGAAATGGGGGCAGCCACTCCGGCTGCCCCCTTTTCAGAACGTTAGACGACCTTCCACGGCCCCCACTGGTCGGCGCCGGGGACGTCGCCCTGCGTCCACCATGCGGCGCGGTAGGTCACTCCGTTGTAGAGCACGGTGTCACCGCCGACGTAGACCTGGCCGGCCGTCCAGGTCGTGGCGCCCGGGTCGGTCGGATCGGTGGGCTCTTCCGGATCCTCCGGCTCGACCGGCGGGGATCCCAGGTGCTGGCCGACGACGTTCGCGAAGTTGTAGCCGTTGGACGCATCCCAGTTGATCGACCAGGTCATCGCACCGCGCAGGGTCGGGTACTTGGCCGCGGGCTTGTATGAGCCGCAGTTCACCCCGACAGTGAGGCAGTCGTAGGCCGCGTTCACAACCGTCGGGTTCACGTAGCCGCTGCCGGCACCGGAGGGCGAGGCGGGCAGGCCGAGTCCGACCTGGTCAGCGCGCAGGTGACCGTCGAGCAGAATGTCGGCGAGCGCCGTCTGGAAGTCGACGGTGCCCGAGCTGTAGGCCTTTCCGTCACGTCCGAGCATGGATCCCGAGTTGTAGTACTGCGTGTTCACCACGGTGATGAGGTCGGCGACCTCGTCGATGAGTGCGAGGTACGACCCTCCCGGCTGCACGTAGATCGTCTCCGGCGCCATAGTGAGCACGAAATCGTCGCCGGCGAGTCCCGAGAGCTGGCGCAGCGCCGAGGTCATGTTGACGAGGTTCGGGGCGTTCTCGAGGTCGATGTCGACGCCGTCGAAACCGTACTCCTGCATCAGTGCGTAGGTGGAGGTCGCGAACGCGTTGGCCGCGCCGGCATCCGGCAGTGAGATGGCGCCATTCTGGCCGCCCACCGAGATGACCACCTGGCGTCCCTGCGACTTGAGTGTCGCGATGTCGGCGATGAACTGCGCCTTGTCGTAGCCGCCGAGCGCGGAGGTCAGCGCGGGGTCGAGGGTGAAGGTGATGCCTCCGACTGTCGGTGAGGCGTCCGCGAATGCCACGGCGACGATGCCGTACGCGTCGGGGATCTGCGACAGCTTGAGGTTGGTCGCCCCGTTGTCGAAGTTCTGCCAGTAGCCGGTGATCGTGTGGGCACGCACGTTCGGCGCGGCCTGCGCCGAGAGCGGCGCGGCGACAACAGCCCCCGCCACGGCGAGTGTTGCACCGAGGATTGCGGCCGACCAGCGCTTCGCTGGGTGAGACATGGTGTTCATCAAAAGGCACCTCCGAGTTTGTTAGTCATCTTTACTAATTCGGGTCTCTTCCACGCTAGCACGTCCCCCGTTCGGGGGGTATTGCGTACGTAGCTCCACCGATCGGTGGAGGGGAAGTTCCACCGGCACACCGCTGGCCAGAGGCGCTTCCTGCGTCCACGATGGGTACATGACCACTACCGACCCCGTCGTGAGCGTGCGCGACCTGCGTAAAAGCTACGGATCCTTCGTCGCGCTCGACGGCGTGACCTTCGACATTCAGCGCGGCGAGACCTTCGCGCTCCTCGGCCCGAACGGCGCCGGCAAGAGCACGACGATTGAGATACTCGAGGGCTACCGCGATCGCTCCGGCGGCGAGGCCACGGTGCTCGGCGTGGATCCGAGCAGGGGTGGCCTCGACTGGAAGGCCCGGCTCGGAATCGTGCTGCAGAGTTCCGGCGAAAGCGGCGCGGTCACCGTGCGGGAGCAACTCAGCCACTTCGCCTCGTTCTATCCGAACCCGCGCACTGTGGACGAGGTGATCGCAGCTGTCGGGTTGGAGAGCAAACAGAAGACACTCATCCGCAATCTCTCGGGCGGCCAGCGACGGCGGGTGGATGTCGCTCTCGGCGTGATCGGACGCCCCGAGCTTCTCTTTCTCGACGAACCCACCACCGGCTTCGACCCGGAGGCGCGGCACCAGTTCTGGGACCTCATCCGGCAGCTGAAGCGTGAGGGCACGACGATCCTGCTCACCACGCACTACCTCGACGAGGCCGCCCAGCTCGGTGACCGGGCCGGGGTCATCGCGGGCGGGCGGCTCATCGATATCGGCACCATCACCGAGATCGGCGGGGCCGAGGCCCGCACCCCGATCGTCCGCTGGACGGAGGGCGGCCCGCGCGAGCAGCTCACCACCGAGCCGGGGGCGCTCATCGCCTCACTGCAGACGAGGCTTGGACTCGAGGTGCCGGGGCTCGAGATCATCCGGCCGTCGCTCGAGGATGTGTATCTCGGGCTGGTCACTTCGACAAGCTCGATTTCGACAGGCTCAATCAGCGAGGACGCATCATGACCAACACCCTGACCCTCGGCTCGCGCCGCGTCGGCTACGAGGTGCGCCAGTACTTCCGCCAGGGCGACACCGTCTTCTTCACGTTCCTCTTCCCGCTCGTGATGCTCACCATCTTCTCGACGGCTTTCAGCGAGACCAGCTTCGGCGTCGACGATGACGGCAACAATGTGAGCGCCGCCGCCTTCTACCTGCCAGCGATGCTCGCAGCCGGGGTGCTGCTCAGCGGGCTGCAGAACATGGCCGTCGACATCGCCATGGAGAAGGGCGACGGCACCCTCAAGCGCCTCGCCGGCACACCGCTCCCGGTGTTCAGCTACTTCCTCGGCAAAATCGGGCAGGTGCTCGTGACCGGCACCCTGCAGGCCGCGGCGATCCTGCTGCTCGCCGGCGTCGTGTTCGGTGTGCGACTGCCGGATGACCCGGCCGCCTGGTTCACATTCGCCTGGGTCTTCCTGCTCGGTGTGGTGACTTCCGCGATACTCGGGATCGCACTCAGCGGGCTCCCCCGCAGTGGCAAGAGTGCGACGGCGGTCATCATCCCGATCACGCTGGTGCTGCAGTTCATCTCGGGCGTCTACCTGTCATTCACGCAGCTGCCGGACTGGCTGCAGAACGTGGCGAGCGTCTTCCCGCTCAAGTGGATGGCGCAGGGCATGCGGGCCGTGTTCCTGCCTGACGGCTACAAGACCCTCGAGCAGAGTGGCAGCTGGGACCTGCCGGGCGTTGCCCTCGTGACGCTGCTCTGGCTCGTGGTCGGCCTGGTCGCGGCGCGCTTCACCTTCCGCTGGATCCGCAAGGATAGCTGAATGGCGACTTTGCGATGGTGGCACGCGGCGGTGATCGCTGTGAGCCTCATCGTGGGCGCTGTCGCCGTCATCGACGGCTACCGGCAGGAGTGGCGGGTCGCCGGCGTGATCACCCTCGTCGTCTTCGTTCTCGCGTGGTTCACGGTGGGCAGGCTGGCTGGTGGCCGCCCTCGCCTCTCGCTCGGTTACGCGGTCTTCCTCGTGATCATCTCGGGGGTGCTGGTCGCCTTCGACCCGAACTTCGCCACCATGCAGACGATCACCTATCCGATCCTGTGGACGATCGCACCGAGCGTGAGAACAGCAATCGCGACGAGCACCGCGACCGCCGTGAGCGTGTTCTTCGGCCTCATCGTGAGCCTCGGCACCGACTCGATCGGCGAGGCCGCGATCATCGCGGCGCTCTCCCTCGGTTTCGCGATCGGCATGGGCACCTGGATTTCCCGCATCTGGAAGCTCAGCGACGAACGCCTCGCCCTCGTCGAACAGCTGCAGGCCGCCCAGACGAGCCTTGCCGCGCTGAGCCGCGACGCGGGAGTCACGAGTGAGCGCGAGCGGCTGGCGCGTGAGATCCACGACACAATCGCGCAGGACCTCACCGGGCTGGTTCTGCTCAGCCAGCAGTCGCGCCGATCCCTCGCCGCGGGTGATGTGTCAGGTGCCGAGCAGCAGCTCGCCCTGCTCGAGGAGAGCGCGCGCCTCGCCCTGAGCGAGACCCGGTCCCTCGTCGCCGCGACCTCTCCCGCCGCCCTCGACGACGGCGGCATCGGGCCGGCGCTGCAGCGACTCGCGCAGCGCTTCGAGCGCGAGACCGGCATCCGCATTCCTGTCGAGGTGGATGTCACGGCTCCCCTCGACCGCGCCACCGAGGTCGTGCTGCTCCGGTGCGCGCAGGAGGGCCTCGCGAACGTGCGGAAGCACGCGGGCGCGAGCTCGGCGGCGCTCGCACTCACGGTCGGCGAGCGCGGGATCACGCTGACCCTCGAGGACGACGGCTCCGGCTTCGACCCCGCCTCCGTTGGGCAGGGCTACGGCATCAGCGGCATGCGTGACCGGCTCGCGCTCGTGAGCGGATCCCTCGATCTCGAGACGAGTCCGGCCGGCACTCGTTTGATCGTGACGCTGCCTGGAGCTTTGTCGTGATCCGCATCCTCGTCGCCGACGACCATCCGATCGTGCGCGGCGGCATCGTTGCGCTGCTCGACGCGGCCGACGACATCGAGGTGATCGGCCAGGCCGCGACGGGGCTCGAGGCCGTGGAGCTCGCGCTGTCGCTGAAGCCGGACCTGGTGCTCATGGATCTCCGCATGCCCGGCATCGATGGCGACGAGGCCACCGCACGCATCGTGAAGGGGAGCACGGGCATCCGGATTCTGGTTCTCACCACTTATGAGTCCGACGCCAGCATTCTCACCGCGATCGAGGCGGGGGCGAGCGGTTACCTGCTGAAGGCGGCGCCGCAGGAGGAGATTTTGGCCGGCATCCGTTCGGTCGCTCGCGGCGAGGTCGCACTCGCCCCCGCGATCGCGGCCCTGCTCGTGCAGCGCATGAAGACGCCGGCGGTGACCCTGACCGCCCGCGAGACCGAAGTGCTGAAGCTCGTCGCTCAGGGTCTCAGCAATCCCGAGATCGCCGCCCGCCTGTTCGTCGGCGAGGCCACCGTGAAGACGCACCTGCTGCACGCATTCGAGAAGCTCGAGGTGAGCGACCGCACGCGCGCCGTGACGAAGGCGATGGAGCTGGGACTGCTCTGAGCGCTAGAGCTCCAGCCCGATGAACACCGGCTCGGGCTGTAGCCGCACTCCGAACTCGGAGAACACGCGGGTCTGCACATACCGGGCCAGCTCGGAGATCTCGGTCGCCGTCGCTCCCCCGGTGTTGGTGATCGCGAGGGTGTGCTTACTGGAGATCGCGGCCTTCGACCCGGGCAGCGAGAATCCACGACGGATGCCGGCGCGCTCGATCAGCCACGCCGCGCTCAGCTTGACCCGGAAGTCGCTGCGCTCGGCGGGCGGTGCGGGCTCCTCGCCGAGGGGAACCACGCGGTCGGCGGGCTCCGGCTCCATCAGCCAGCGCGGGGCGGCCTCGGGCAGGGTGCGCGCGAAATTCTCGCCGACGATCGGGTTGGTGAAGAAGGATCCGGCGCTCGCGGTGTCGGGGTCGGTCGGATCGAGCACCATGCCCTTGGAGGCACGCAGTTGCAGCACGCTCGCACGCACGTCGGCGAGGGGAACCCTGGCTCCCAGTGCAACACCGAGCGCTCCGGCGAGCTGGTCGTAGGCGATCGGTTCGCTGAGGCCGTCTGCCGTGGCGGTCAGTGCGAGGTCGATCGACAGCACCACGCCCAGGCGGCCGCCCTTGAGCGCCGAGTGGCGGTAGCTGAGTTCGAGCTCCGCCGCACTGAGCGTGACCAGGTCACCCGTGAGGTAGTCGAGGAACTCGACCGAGACCAGCACCGAGGCCAGTTCCTGCCCGTACGCTCCGATGTTCTGGATGGGTGCAGCCCCGCATGTTCCCGGAATGCCGCTCAGGCCCTCGATGCCGGCCCAGCCGCGGCTCACGGTCTCGGCCACGAGGGCGTCCCACGAGTGTCCGGCGGACGCGCGGACCCGCACCGTTCCGTCACCGTTGTCGCGTGCCTCGAAGCCCGCGTCGGTGATGCGGACCACCGATCCGTCGAAGCCCTCGTCACCGATGACCACGTTGGATCCGCCACCGAGCACAAGCCACGGCTCACCGCTCTCCCAGACCTCGCGCATCGTGTCGACGAGCGACTCGTACTGATCGATCAGCAGTCGCGCCGGACCACCCACGCGCAGGGTCGTATAAGCGGACAGGTCAGAGGGCAACGCGAACCTGGGCCTTGCCGAGCACAGTGGCGTCGTCGAAGCTCACGGTGAGGTCGATGCGCGCCCCGGCGTCATCCAGTGCACCGACCTTGGCGACGACGGTCACGACCGATTCGCCCTCGGCGGGCACGAGCACGGGGCGGGTGAAGCGCACCTGGTAGTCGAGCACGCGGCCGCTGTCACCGCCGAGCCAGTCGACGACCGGCTGCACGGCGAAGCCCATGGTGAGCATGCCGTGCGCGAGCACACCCGGGAGGCCGACCGAGGTCGCCACGTCGTCGCGGTAGTGGATGGGATTGAAGTCGCCCGAGGCGCCGGCGTAGCGCACGAGGGTGTCGCGCGTGAGGGCGTAGGTCTGCTCGGCGATGATCTCGCCGACGGTCAGGTCGCTCATTCGTCTCCCCTGACTACGAGTGTCGAGATGGCGGTGACCACGTGGGCACCGGTGCCGTCGACGATCGTCGACTCTGCGGTGACCATCGAGTGCCCGCCGAGTGACTTGATCGCCGTCACGGCGAGGGTCGCGGTCAGCTCGTCGCCGGCCACGATCGGGCGGGTGTAGCTGAAGCGCTGGTCACCGTGGACGACGCGGGTGAAGTCGATTCCGGCATCCGGCTCGGCGAGCAGCTGGGCGAGCGTGAGCTCACCGATGACGATCGGGAAGGTGGGCGGGGCGACCACATCGCTGTAGCCGGCCGCGCGCGCGGCCTCCGGATCGGAGTTGAGCGGGCTGGTGGAGAGCACGGCGCGGGCGAACTCGCGCACCTTCTCCCGCCCGACGAGGTAGGGCGCTGTGGGGGCGAAGGTTCGGCCCTGCAGCTCGGGGTTCACTGGCACCCGATAAGTGTAGCCACCGCCCAGTGAGTAATCGCGGGCGCCAATCTGAGTACCGGTGACTCTGATCAGCCCACTACCCCCGCTCGTACCGTGAAGTCCTGGCAGCACGCCACTCGACCTTCACGAAAGAGAAATCCATGTCACGCACCTCGTTCACGGCCGGGCTCGCAGTCGCGAGCCTCGTCTCCGCCACCCTCGCGGGCGGAGCCTTCGCCGCCACTCCCGGCACTGCCGGCGACGCGTTCGCCGACGCACTCGTCCAATCCGGTTCGACCTGGATCGCCAACCTCGACACCGCGGGAGCGACCCTCGAGCCCGGCGAGGCTTTCGCCACACCCGACCCCGCGGTCAGCCGCACCGGCACCGTCTGGCTCAGCTGGACCGCGCCGGAGGACGCGAGCATCGCCCTCCACGCGTCGACCCACTCGACCGGCGTCGCGCTGTACACGGGCGCATCGCTCGAGACGGCAGCCGAGCTCGTGTTCTCGGCGACGGGCGTCGTGGCATCCCGTGTCACAGCAGGTGAGACGTATCACGTGCAGGTCTCCGCGATCGGTGCGGTGGATGTACCCGCCCCCGTTCTCGTCGAGCTCACCGTCACCGGCGACGAGCCCGTCGCGGCGCCCGACCCCGAGCCGACTCCCGCGCAGGATCCCCAGGCGCTGTTCGGCGATGCCCCGTTCAACGACAGGTTCGCCGCGGCAGGCGTGCCGACCGGGGAAGCGTGGACGCACTTCGTCAACAACGAGTCCGCCGGAACCGAGACCGGCGAGCGCCTGACCTTCGACGAGGTGTCGGGCTGGCGCATCTTCAACACCGTCTGGCTCAAGTGGAAGGCGCCGGCCACCGGTTCGGTCACCATCGACACCTACGGCAGTGCGACCGAGGAGACCTCGCTCGCCGTGTTCACCGGCACGAAAGTGAACACCGCCGTGCGTATCGCCGCCAACGACGATGCCGCGCAGGGCGACAAGCACTCCCGCATCACCAGCCTCTCCGTCACCAAGAATGTGGTCTACGCGATCCAGGTCGGTAGCGTCTCGCAGTCGGCGGCCTCCTCGGTGACCGGATCGATGCAGGTCAACCTGGTCGGCACGTACGCGGCCCCGTCGAACGACAACAAGGGCAAGGCGCCGGCCATGACTGGCGGCAGCTGGACGAGCGCCGGGACCACGATCGGTTCGACCATCGAGACCGGCTTCGAGCCGACCTCCAACCCGCAGACCGCGGCCAACAAGCGCCAGAACTCGATCTGGTGGAAGTGGATCGCGCTCGCGTCCGGCACCGTTGACGTCACCACGGTGGGCAGCACATCGACGATCTACCTCGCGGCGTTCGAAGAATCGCCGACTGTCGGGATGATGCCGGCGGGCTTCGACCAGGACCTCAACAGCCACGGTGCGGTCCTGCACGTGCCGGTCATCGCAGGTCACACGTACTACTTCCAGGCCGGCGACATCACGGAGACCCGAGGAACGGTGAAGCTGCAGTTCGCGGCCGTCTATACCGGGCCGTATATCACCAAGGTGGCACCGGTGGCCGGCAAGCTCGCGGGCGGCAACACGATCACCATCACCGGTTCGCGCCTCACCGGCGTCACCGATGTGAAGATCGGCGGCATCCTCTCCACGAAGATCACGCACGTCGGCTCCACGAAGCTGCTCGTCAAGGTGCCCGCGGGCGTCTCGCGTAAGAAGGTCGTCGTCGTGGCTTACGCGGGTTCGGCGTTCAGCGTGGTCCGCGGTGTAACGCACTACACGTATAAGTAACGTCACCGTAGAACGACAAAACCCCGGTCACCATCGCTGGTGTCCGGGGTTTTGGGGGGTCTTAGTGAGTACGAGTGCCTACTGGCAGCTGTCGCACTGCAGAAGATCCATTGGGTCGACGGGAACTGCGTAGCCGCCGACGGTGTCTTCGTTATCCAATTCGATCCTCCTTCTGTCTGAGTGGATGGGTGGTGAACTCTTAGCGACTTTCTTTCGATCGCTGCTGCGAGGGTTCTCACTATATAACGGGAATCACAGCCGTGTCATTCCACTACATGTAGTGGTTCGGCGTGTCGCGATCTTTTTCCAGAGTAACGCTGGCCACTGACATTTCTGTCGATTTCCGTTTACCGCTTCACCATGTCCGCTAACCAGTTCACCAGTGTCCGCTAACCAGTTCACCAGCTGTCGTTTTTCGAAGACAAACGGAGCGGTTTGCGAAGTGATGTGGAACGGCGTGTGGCGTTGTCACAGGCAATACGCCGCGAGCAGCCGAGAAAAACCGCTGTCAAGTAGGTGCGTTCAGTTAATTGAACGTAAGTCCGGAGCAAGCACACCGCCATATCCACAACCGTAAAACTGAAGAAGCTGGCGTAGACCTGACTCGGGCCCGCAATGCCCTTAGTCAGAATCTCGAAACCACATAGTGCCTCAGTGGCATTGAGCTGAGAGGTCGATACCCGATGAAATACGGAAGAACCGCCCCTGACTATTGTCGGAGAACTTCTACCGGTAAGACGCGCGACGCGTCCATTATCTCGATTCCCAAAAGCCGACCGTCGGCATCGAAGTCAAGATTTATCATCGCGTCGATCTCAGTCGTATCGCAGAGATAGGTGTGGTCAACACCGCCACTTAAAATTTCGTCCGCGAGCTGGATATAGGCGGCGTCTACTCGAGCGTCATATTTTATGTTCAAGGGAGCGCACTTTTCAGATTGGTGATGTACTTCGCTGTAACTCTGGTGATGACGGTAGTCACCTCTTTGTTGACACTACCAAGGAAGATCTTCGTGGCTGGATGTCAGCGCGATCCGACCAAAGACGCTCCGGCCACGACAAGAACGCATCCAGCTGACCTACTCCGAGCCGGAAGAATATCGCAGGGCGGAATTCGATTGGGGACCTAGCCCAAGTGAGTGGGAGGAGTGGGAACCGCACTGGAGCGACGACGACAGAGCGCTCGCCACAGCCGCTCGATATTCTGCCCGGTTGAAAAGGTGCTCCGCTTCGCCCGGGTCGCCCGTTATCGACTCGATCATAGGCATCGCCACCGACTTCAGAAAATGACTCTGAGGATAAAGCCAGTTCGTCGTGCCGGAGCTTGGGAACCCATTGATGACGTCCGCGTTCAGGACGTTATACGAATGGATGACATCGAACGCTGGACGCGCGTCGTTTCCTTTGAAAGGATCACTCCAGCTTGGCTCGGTGTGTAGCCGAATGATCGCTTCTTCGTGGCCCGCGGCAAGGGCAGCCGCGGATCCCACGACTAGCGACAGCAGCGCGGGCAGGTGTTGAAGGTCATCCCACCATGGAGTTATCGTCCCAGTCTGCCGGCGCCGTGCCCGTAATGCGGATTGAACCACGTGAACCCAGAGGTCAGAGTGCTCTTGATCGCGATCCAAAAAGATGCCAGTTCCAAGCATGTTCGCCAACGTGTTTGACCGTGCAGTCATGTCAAGATGCGCAGTCTCAGCCGTCTCCCAATCTGACGCGGGGGCCGCCATCGGGCGATCGGCTAGATGAGACCGCAGTTCGCCGAGTTGTTGATCGAGGAGGTCGCGCAACTCAATTCGGCGCCTGGGGTCGGGTAGCGCGCGCTTGACTCGGGAGATATTGACACCAAGTGATTGGGGGGAATCCGACATTGCCTCGACAGCCTCGACGCGGGTCAGCATGTCGGCAAAGAACTCGTCTGCCGATGCGCCTTCCATAATCTGAGCCCCAGTTCGCGCGGTCAAAGTTCGAGCGACGTCGCCCAGCTTGGAACGCGCTGACCAGTACATCGGGTATCTCCGACCCGCGCTCGACTCCAGGGCCGCGGTCAACGCCGGATCCCAGTCGCCAGACCATCCCGCGATGACAACTCCGTACTCATCAAAAATGCGTTGGAGTAGGGCGTTCGTGCGCTTCGGGTACTGGCTCAGCTCATCAACGGTATTTCGCTGGTCAAGACTGGCGTAGTCGCCGTGCAGCTTGATCACGGTGCAGGCCATGTGTTGGACCGGCTCCATACCTGCGATCGCAGAGTCGCTGGTTATCACCTGAGGACTAATACCCTCGCTCTCGAGTGCTCGCTCAATGAGGCGGTCGAAGTTGGTCGTCACAATCACGCGGACAGCGCCTTTTCGCACCATCGCGGCGATAGCCTCGTGAGCGGGCCCGGGGACCTTGAGTCCAGCGTCACGATCGTCATCGCTCGGTTCGAAGAAACCCGCCAGGATCGCTCGGCGCGCCGCGCGAGTGGTCCCAAGCTGTTCAAGCAGCGATGAATAGCCAAGAGGCGCGCCGTCACCATGCTGCAGCCACCACGCCTCTGCGTCAAAGTCGACGCCCGGTTTGGTCCCTGCGGCGGCGGCGGCTCGGCGAACCAAGGCATCCACGACGCCCCAGCCGGTAGGTATACCCGCGCCGGTGGAAACACCCGAACCGAGTAGCAATGAGTAGACGCCTGGTTGCGTGGCCAGAGCCGTTGCGAGACCTATCCGAGGATCCATGCGAGGAGACACGCGTTCAACCTACTCTGAGCATCCGCCAGAGTCTAAGTGCGCGGGTTGTCCCTAGGGCTGGAGTCCTGGCGATGAATATGAACGCGTCGTCTCGCCGGGATAGGCCGGCGTGAGGAGAAGTTGCCGCTTCTGGTTGGCGACGGTCGCTCTCTTCGGGTGAGAGCGATAACGGAATCACAGAAGCGGCAACGCTGAGACAGCATGCCAGGCTTCGTGGTGGCACGCTCTCCCCACTTCGGGGTTTGCATCCCTTGGCAGAGAGGGGTTGCTCACCATCGGGCAGGTCAGCGGAGTCTCACTCAGCGATTGACGAGGGGCGGATGAAGGAGCTGGTGGCCTCCTCGAGGGTATCGAATCGGCCAAGCTGTCGACCCAGACGTGTCAGGGCTACGTATCCGGCAGGATCTCTAAGTTCGATCATGCCGAGGAAATGGCCACCGACGCGACCTATCCACACCGGAGGATGCACCACGTCAGAGAGTGCCCATTCGACGTTCACCTCTGCCCCAGTAGTCGACGAGACGATGTTTGTGGCGTGGGCGGGGACAGGCTCGGTAGCGGTCACGCTGTGCAGTCTGGCAGAGCGAGGAGTGTTATTTCGAGTCTGCCTTTAGTCGCTTCTTGGCCGCCCGTTCACTGAGCACGGACACGTAGTCCGTGACGGGCTTTGTGGAGAGCTCCGTGACCTCTTCCTTCACGATCCGCTCGACCTCGGCCGGGCTAGCCGACGGGTCTTTTTCGCGAAGTCGATCGGTGACTTGGCGGACGACTTCTTCCTGATCAAATTCCGTAGTCATGTGGGCAGTATCGCACTCGAAGGTAAACGATCGACACGGTCGAGGTGGGACGCGGTGCCGCTTCTGCGGGGGTCGGCCGACCTCTGGGGGGAGAGCGATACCGGATGGGCAGAAGCGGCAACGCGCAGCCAGCCTGGCAGGGCACCTCGGGATGTCGCTCGCTCCATTTCTGGGGTGTCAGCCCCGGTCTACTGCCGAAACCCACAGCCTCGTCCAGTCCTCGGTGTCGTCAGGGTCGGGCCATCGGACCGCTACAGCCCGCGGAGTCCACGCGACGGACTAGGCGCAGCAGGTCGCTCCCGCGACTCGTACCTCGTATCTCGTATCTCGTATCTCGTATCTCGTATCTCGTATCTCGTATCTCGTATCTCGTATCTCGTATCTCGTATCTCGTATCTCGTATCTCGTATCTCGTAAAAGTCTTGGCGCGGCCACAGAGCTCGGCATGATTGTCCATACGAAGCCGCCGAGCTCGCGCAAGCGTCCGCCGCGGATAGGACAGATTTTGCCTCGATCCTTGGGTTTCTGCTCACATCCACTTGCTTCGTTTGAAGATGATGAAGAGTGCGAGGGCGAACGCGAACATTAGACCGATGGCCATGGGGTAACCGTAAGTCCAGTGCAACTCAGGCATGATGTCGAAATTCATTCCGTAGATGGCGCCTATCAGCGTGGGTGCGAAGATGATTGCTGCCCAGCCCGAGATCTTTTTCATGTCTTCGTTCTGCCGTTGGGCCACGAGCGTCGCGTTGACGCTCAGGATCTGAGCGAGAGCGTCGCGGAGCTCGACTGTTCGTCGGGATGCTTGTGTGAGGTGGTCGGATACGTCTTGCAAGTAGGCGCGCAACTCTTCGGGAATCGCGTACTTATCGAAGCCCGCTTGCAATGATCGAAGTACGTCTGACATGGCTGCCGCCGTGTGCTGCATGTCGATGACTTCTTGACTCAGACGATAGATGCGCTCGGCGACGGCCGCGTCGCCGCTGAACACCTCGCGTTCGATCTGTTCTTTGTCTGTTGATAGGCCCGCGAGTACGGGGCGATAGCCGTCGACGATGGTGTCAAGGATCCCGTAGAGAACCGCTTCGGGTCCAAGCTTGAGGAGGTTTGCGTCTCCAAGGAGTGTTCGATCGCCCCTCTCGGTGTCACCAAGGGTTGTCCCATCGGACCCGTCGAGCCACCGGTGATCCTGGCACAGGAGGGCAACTGAGTTGGGTTGGACAAGCACGTGGAATTCGGCAAAGTCCACTTCTTCTGTCTCGTCCACGTAGCGGGCTGATCGCGCTACGAGGAAAAGCACCTCCCCGTATCGTTCGAGCTTCGGCCGCTGGTGAGCGTTGACGAGGTCCTCACGAAGAAGCGGATGTAGACGCCACGCGTCTGCGAGCTCTGCGATGTCGTCTTCATCGGGAGCTGGAAAGAAGAACATTGTCATGCGGTCACTCGAGCCCTGTGCGAACCTCAGGGCCTCGACCACGGGGACCTGCGCTGTCTCGGGATCCGGGACACCGTTCGTGACGAATCGCGTGAGTCGCGGAGACGGCCCGTGCGCCGCTGGAGCGATAACTTTGGCGACGCGGAGCGGGCGACGGTTGGGTGTGCGAGTCACGGGCGTTCTCCTTATTTGAGAGGACCCGCGCCGCCGATTTCCTGGCTGTCGGCGACGCGGGTGGTTCAGAATGCGGGCACGAGCACTCGCTGGATGGCGGGCCCGAGCACCGCGACGAGCTCATCATGGTCCGCAGCAACGAGAGCTGGCACCCCGACAATGCGGCGACTTATAACCACACCCACGAGCATGGACGCGGCAAGACCAGCCCGCAGCATCGCAGCTGGGTCACCGCTGCTCCTCGTGCCTTCGATGAGGCGGGACTGGATGAAACTCCGCAGCTGTTCGTTCGCTGTCTCGTTGACGATTGCACCTCGAAGCATCGCCATGAGCGGTTCGGACTCGTCGATGGAGCCTTCCCAGGCCTTGAGGTGGGCCCGAACGACCCTCTCGCCGAGTGAGCCGTCGGGTCCTTCGAATGCCGTGTTGAATCGTTCGAGTGCCGAATAGGGAATCGCCATGACCTCAGCGAATAGCTCGTCTTTCGAGCCGAAAAATTGCATGACCTGGGATGCATCAACCGACGCATCAGCGGCGATCGCGCGAATCGTCGTTGCAGTAAAGCCGTCGCTCGCGAAACGCGAGCGTGCCGCATCGAGCACTGCTTGTCGCGTACTGGAGGTGCCGGGGCGCCGTCCGCGGCGGGACTTCACTTCAGTCATGGGTCAAATCTAACCCCTCGCCTCAATTATCTCAACAGGTGTTGAGTTCGAGCGTGAACGGGCGTACGCTCACTGCGATCCGAAAGTTGGTCCGTGGATCACGAGACGAAGGAGCTCACCATGAGCGATGACAAGAAGATATTTATCCCGTCCAGCCCGCTTCCGGAAGGGCGCAGGGGCGTTCTCACACCGTTCGAACCAGGGACGCGGACGCTTAAGGCCGGTTATCAGGTTGCCCCGTCGTTTCTCCCGTTGCCTACCGACATCATTTTCGAGAAGGATGTGCCGATCACTCTGCGCGACGGAGTGATTGTCTACACCGACATCTTCCGTCCGGTGACCGATGAAAAGGTTCCCGTTATTTTCGGGTACAGCCCCTATGGCAAGGCCCAAGGCAGCTCGATCAGCGTGATGGGTGTTTTCGGTCTTGTTGGTCTCAGCAATGGCATCGTGTCGGGTCTCGAGAAGTTCGAGGGCGCCGACCCCGCCTTCTGGTGTGCGCAGGGCTACGCCGTGGCGAACCCGGACATCCGTGGCGTTGTCGACTCCGACGGCGATAGCGTGCTCTGGGATCGCCAAGATGGGCGCGACGGGTATGACATTGTGGAGTGGCTGGCTGAGCAGGAGTGGTGCACCGGCAAGGTAGGTATGACCGGCACTTCTTACCTCGCAGCAACCCAGTGGTTCACGGCTGGCGAGCAGCCGCCGCACCTCGCGGCAATAAACCCGTGGGAGGGCGTAAGCGACACCTACCGCGACTTAGTAATGCGCGGTGGGATGCCCGACTCCGGGTTCGCCCGGCAACTGCAGACCGGGAGCTTCTTCGGCAAGGGCAAGAAGGAGGACATCCTTGCCGAAGCTGAGGCCTACCCGCTGGTCAATGACCTATGGGAAGACAAGATTGCCGACTTCGACAAGATTTCCGTGCCGGCCTACGTGGTGGCCAGCTACTCGAACACCCTGCATACCGCGGGTACCTTCCGCGCGTGGCGCCGCATGACGTCCGAAGACAAGTGGCTGCGCATTCATAACAGCCAGGAGTGGCCGGATTACTACGATGAGGGAAACCGCGAAGACCTGCGCCGGTTCTTCGATCACTTCCTAAAGGGCGTCGATAACGCGTGGGAGACGACGCCCCGCGTGCGCTATTCCGTTCTGGACCTCGAAGGCGGTGACCAGATTAATGTCGCGGCCGATCAGTTTCCGCCGGCGAATGTCGTGTCGACGAAGTACTACCTGAACGGTCACACTCGCTCTCTTAATAACGAAGCGCCGTCCGACGATGTGCCTGCAACCTACGTCGTGGGCTCCAACCCGGACGCGGTCTCGTTCGTGACGCGGTTCGATGAGGAGACCACTCTGGTCGGGTACCCGAAGGCGCATCTCTTTGTGGAAGCGCGCGACTCGGACGACATGGACCTGTTCGTCGTCCTGCAGAAGCTCGACAGGTTTGGGACCCCGCGAGAGGCGTTCACAGTGCCAAATCAGAGCGCCATGGTCCACGACATCACCGATCACGGTGGCACGATCCTGCGGTACAAAGGTTCCGATGGCCGCCTTCGAGTTTCGCTGCGTCATCTCGATGAAAAGTTGTCGACAGACGATGTGCCAGAACACACATTTGACCGCACGGAGAAGCTCTCGGCCGGCGAGATCGTAGAGATCGAAATCGAGCTGCTGCCTGTCGGTCTCATCTTCTACCCGGGTGAACAGCTGCGCTTCGTTGTGAGCTCCCGCAACCTGCTCGGCACCATGATGCCAGGCATCGTCGAGTACGTGGGCACAAACAGTGGAAAGCATGTCATCCACACTGGCGGCGAACATGCCTCGTATCTGCAGCTTCCCCTGCAGAAACAGTAGGGCCGCCCACGCAAACCTGCTGGGGTCGTGCTGCCGGAAGCCGAGCACCGTGCGACGTTCCCGTCTATGCCTGCCAAGTTCTCAGTACACACGCCACTGAGCGAGCAGGATGGAACGGAGAGCAGATTCATTCGGACTATCTCTTGCTACTGTCCGAAAATGTTGCGCCCGTCGATGGGGTCTTGACCCGCTCACTGACCGACTACTAGCCAGCGGGATGTTCGCCCTCATCCGCCCGATCACCGCTTCGGCGTCGATTCATTGCGCTCACTCGCCCAGCTCGAAGAGCTCGAACGATCAGATGAGGGGTCAGCGTCGATTCGTCGCCAGATCAATGCAAAGAGCAGTCCGATGGACCCGCTGAGAGCGGAGATGACCACACTGACGGCGATGGATGTGTGTGGAAGGACCCCGGCGACGACAAACATAGATACGAAGAATGCGACGATTCCCAGTACCGAAATGATTCGGTTCTGAAATCGGAACCACATCTTTGCGAGCCGGCCGGTGCCCGTCTGGTCAGCAGTGCTCCGGCGGTCCAGGAATAGCGCGATCAGCAGGAGCGGGACCACCTGCATAGCGCCCTCGTAGATGGCGTACAGGTTCATAGTGTCTGCCCGGCGCGCATCGAGGCCGAGACCTGGTGGCGGCGGCTCAACTGGCAACCATGTGGAAGTAGATGACGGAGATGATTGTCGAAGACGCGTTGTTGACGGCGTGGACGATGACGCCCGGCCAGACGGACTTCGTTTTCTGCATCAGCAGTGCGGCCGAGACGCCTACGACGAATGCGACCGGAGTTGCGAGGTTGACGCCGTGGCTGAAAGCGAACACCGCTGCGCTGAGGATCACGGCAAGCCACACGCCGTAACGCTTGAGGAGGTTGAAGATGACCCCCCGAAACAGGAACTCTTCCCCGATAGGAGTGAGGACGGCTCCGAAAAGAATCGCACCGATGAATCCTGCGACTCCGCTCGTCGCGGCGGATTGGTAGTTCGCCTGGACGTCTGCGGCGTCGGTGGTCGCGCTGACGAGACTGGTGATGCCGATGTTCAAAGCAACGACGCCAAGACCGATGGCGAACGCGATGGCGAGCCATTTCGGCGCGACGCGGGTGATTCCAAAAAGCGCCAGCTTGCGCTTGCGGATGGCGATCGCCAGCAATACTGCGCCGAGCGGGGCGAGTCCGGAGACCGCGAACTGAGCCAAACCGGCGAGAACTGAGTCGTCTTTGGGAACCTGGAGGAGGAGCAAGATCCCGACGGCGTAAAGCACCACGGCCATGGCGACGGTTATCGCAAAATCTGGCCAGGTGACTCGTGTCGCGGAGGCCCGGTCACCGTGGAGGGCTGCATTGGTATCGGAAGGCTGATCTGACATATTTTTCCCTAATCGTTCGCGAGGCTCGAGACCGCATGAAAAAGCGATGCATGGATTAAAGCATACGAGACGACTCGTATTGTGGAGCGCGGATTAGGCTGGGATGATGGCACCCTCGGACAGCGGCCCCGGACGTCGACGGAATGAACATTCACATCGTGCGATTCTGGGCGCCGCTATCACCTTGGTCGCAGATAGAGGGTTCGAGAACGTCACCGTCGAGTCGATCGCCAGTCACGCAGGCGTGGGCAAGCAGACCATCTACCGATGGTGGCGATCAAAAGGTGAAGTCGTGCTCGAAGCGATCAACGATGGCTTCGCGGACGTAGCCGCTTTCCCAAATACAGGCGACATCATTGCTGACCTCCGCACCCAGATGGAGAACGTCACGGTGAAACTAGCCACGAGCGATTTCGGATCGGCGTATCGGGGCCTGATCGCTGCCGCGCAATCCGACCCCGAGCTCGCTCGGAAGCACATTGAGCAGATCATCGAACCGGCGAGCGTGGCGTGCAGAAAACGCCTCATCCAGGCCCGCGACATGGGGCAAATTCGCTCAGATGCCGACGTGCAATCAATCATCGATCTGCTCTACGGCGCCATCTACTACCGGCTCCTCCTCAGCACCCGTCCGCTTGCGACTGAACAGGTTGCGCAAGCCATCGACCTCGTCTTCGACGGTATCCGCGGGACTGGATAGCTCACCGTCGCCACCCGCATTGATGAGACAACGATGCGACCCGGGATGAAGGGCCCGCTCAGCGGGCGCTTCCTCCCGTCCATTAGCGCTCTCCGTTGTTGGCATTGGGCTACCTGCATCAATCGTTGGACGGCGGCGCTCTATTGAAAGTTAACCGAATAGTGCGCTCACCAATAGTGCGCATTACCGACAGCCTCCGCTTCGACCTGTACCGCAGCCGCGGCGTAGCGCACCCACGCCACGATTCGCTCGGGTCGCGGTCTGCGGGTGAGCGGATAGGCCTCTAGGGCGTGTCTCACAATCGTCTTGATGGCTTGTTAAGATTCGGGTGCTCAGTGGTCTTTGGTCGAGAGGATGCTGCCGCCGCGTCGGAGAGGTCGGAGGGCGAGGCTGTTCGAGGACGCGCGGGTGATGGTGGAGGGCATCGTGTACCGGTATCAGACAGGCATTGCGTGGCGTGATCTGCCGCCGGTGTTCAGGCCCTGGCAGACAGTGTGGACGTGGCACCACCGAATGGCCGCGGACGGCACCTGGGACCGGGGTGCTTGCGAAGCTCACCGCGGCGACGGATGCCGCGGAGTTGGTTGACTGGTCGTTGTCGGCGGACTCCACCGTCGCCCGCGCGCATCAGCACGCCTCGAACTCCACCCGCCTTTAAGGGGACCTATCGAATTGCACGATCCCAGCATCGAGCCACCTAATCACGGGATCGGACGCCCCCGAGGTGGTCTGTCAACGAGGATTCATCAGCTCATCGACGGCAACGGGCATGCTGCTCGGTGCAGCACTCATCCGCGGGACCAAGCCATGGCGACGCCGGCCACTTATCGGCTACGGCCGAGCGCAGTGCCAGATGGACGTTGTCGTACTGACACCCATTTGTCTCTTGGTCCGACTGCGCCAGTGAATACTCGGTCGCCTCACGCGCACAGTGAAGTCGAAAGCGGAATTTTGTATCCATAACGTTCTGGCATCGCGTTCACCGCTTGCGCTAACGTCACGAAGCCGGTGCACTCAATAGCGGAAACTGACAATTTCTGTCGATCTCCGAAGAGGACTGGAATATAAACCAAAGAGGATTGGACTGATCACCAGAGTGGTCTGATCCGCTCTTTGCGACTCGCCCAAAGATCGCTTCCGCGCCGTATCGCAGGCGGTAGCGGCTAATGAGTTGATTTCCAAGCCCGAGCTCGTCGCCCCGCCCGCTGAGACCGCTGTCGCTCGAGCTCATCTTCAAATGCCGCGAGCGAAACCATCGCGTTAGTCCAGTCCCCATAGTCGATTTCCACAGCAAACGTTTCTTTACGACTCTGCTAGCGGTCGCGTTAGGCCGAATGACTCAGCGAAATGTCCACTTCGCTCGCTTCGATGGGGCTGTCGACGAAAATGCGGCACACATAGGTGCCTGGTTGCAGGGCGGCGCTCACCTGCACGTCAGAGACCGCGTCTCGTGCGAGAACTGTCCCAGAGGTGATCTCTATTTCGCGTTCGAAGACCAGCTCACCTCGTGTCTCTACATCGCTATCCCAGATTCGCACTGACGTGGGCCCTTCCTGCCCATGAAGGATGCGAAGTACCACGGAGCTCGAGGCAAAGGTGGCGATCTCGTCGGGACTCGGCCACGGGGGAATCTCCTCTGTCGAGCCTTCATCCTCGATGAGTAGAACTCCCCAAGAAAATTCTCCGCTGGTCTCGGCTAGCTTCATCGGACTCCCGTTCTTCATGACATCGTGGCGCTCGAATAGCAACGCCTCTGCCAAGATCTTGCCCTACTCGTCACTCGCCAGGTTCTCTGCCGCAGACTGCTCCATGCGATCATCGCATCCCCCAATTCCGTCAGGCATCCACGACCTGGTTCGCTTACCGATCGATGCGCGAGACGTCTTCTGGACTGATTGCGAATCGCGATTCCCGCGAACGCTGTCTCGCTAACGGTGCTCGGCGAGCGTCCCGGGCATGTAGTCCTGACTGAGGCGATGCCACGACCGCGCAGCCCATGTGAAGGCCGACGACCGACGCGTCGTCTTACCGGCCTGACGCAGGGGACGCCCTGGCTTCATTCGACTGAAGGTCCCTCGAACGGAACAACGTCGTTATTTGCGGCCTCACGACGGTGCAGCGCGCATTACTAGCGCCTACAATATTCGGCTGCGGCTGAAGGCCGACGGCCAACGGCGAGCCTTGCCGATTGAAGCGTGGCGCTCAAATGATCAGGCGCCGGATCAGGTGGACGTAAATCGCTCGTCGTTCGTGAGCCGTCCAGATGATACGAATGCGGCGATTAGCGTGCCGGCCACGAGAATGAGGATCGTCATCCCGATCGATTGCCACGGAATAACCAGCTGCAACTCGATGCCGCTTATTCGAATGGTGGCAAACATGCCTACAACTGCGGTGAATGCGGCCCCGACGACCGCCAGAGTCAATACCGTACTGGTTTGCGCAAATAGCACGGCATTGAGCCAGCCTCGGTGGGCTCCAATGGAGCGCAACGTCGAGAGGTTCGCGCGTAAGAGGCGCGTTGCGGACAGCACAAAGAAGATCATGATCGACACCGCAAGAGCTGAGATGGTGCTGGCTGCGATTCGCGCTTCAACTGGTTCGGAAAATATGTCGGGGACGTTGTTCAAAGTTAGCCACTCCGAGTTGAACCCGAGTTCGATCGGGGCGCTCTCGGCTAGCGCCAATTGGTCGCGAGAGCCATTCAAAAAGACCCGCGTTTGGTTGACTAGCCCGATGTCATTCGCTTGCGCGGTGGAGCGCAGAATGAATCCGTCGAGTCTCCGATAGTCGTTCGCTAGGCCTTCCTTGACAGTGGCAGAAAAGGTGTGCCGGGCCCCATCGGAGGATTCGAAGGACACTTCTGGCACGTTCGGCTGTTTCGTCCGAATGGTTCCCCCGTTCTGCAACAAATCGACTTCCGAAGACGACAATTCAACTCCTGTCAGGGTCTCGAATGCGGTGACGCTCTCGACGACGATGGTTGAACCGTCCAGAAGATCCACGCCTCCATCGGCAATGAAGAAACTAATGGGCTGTAGGCCGATGTAGTCCCCAATTTCTTGCGTGAGACCGTCAGCCGCCGTGTCCGGAAGGTCTGCAGGCGGCGTGAAATATATCTGACCGACGGGAACGGCCGACGAGTTCGAGTCATTTACGGTGGCCAGGGCACTTGCTAGGAGAGTGGACGCCGCAAAAGCGACCACGAGCAAAGCCGACACTGACGACGTTATCCAACCGGACTGACGAATTTCAGCTTTGAGTCGTCGGGAAGCTAAGAGGGCTGGCATGCTCCGAGGCTCACGAAGCAGCAACAGCTCGAGCACGAGTGGCAACAGTGCTACCCCGGATAGCGCAAAACAAATGCCGGAGAGAATCATCTGATCGGTGCTCTGTGCGGCCTGCGCTGAGACATAACCCGCCGTGACCAAGACGACGCAAAGGATGGGGAGCACTATGTAGTGGACAGGGGCCCTATTTGCGGCTACGAGCTCGCGGGCGCTAAGCGATTGACGCACGTTATTGAGCAGAGCACCCAGGCCGCCGCCCAGCAGGGAGGCAACTAAGGCGCCTAACAACATCACCTCCACGTCGTAAACCGGTCCTATCGCTCGCTCGCTCGCCAAGTCCAGAAGAGGCCGTAGGGCAAGGCCCACTGCAATTCCGGTGGAACATCCCGCTATGAGACCGAGGACGAGACTGGCAACGATCGCCCATAGGGCGCTCAAGCCCGTTTTGCGTCGAGCTATACCAATCGAGAGCATGACTGCACGAATCCGATTGATAAACCGAGTGGCGACAATCGTTCCCACCATTGATGCCACGAAGGGCGCGATGAGGGAGCCCAAACCAAATTCGATCAGCGGAGATGACGTACGTGAAGTCAACTCCGAGCGGCTCTGCACCTGCTGGAGCAGAATGTCGTTCGCCTGCGATCCTTCGGATGAAGAGAGCACATCAGCCACGACATCCACGATGACAGTTGGGTCGCCGCCGCTCCAATAAACACTTCGGTTTGCGGTATTTCCATAGCGCTCAGCGACCACGTCGTCGATTGTCGCCAGAGAATTCCAAGTCCCTGGAAAGCCAAACAAGGTGGACGTGCGTCGAGAGAAATCATCCTTGGCCACACCTACTACTGTTGCCGTCCAATTCCCATCAAAAAGGCTGACTGATGACCCGACTGGATAGTCCTCTGCGAGGACAGACGAGACGGTGACTTCCGAGACATTCGCCGGCCAGCGTCCGTCCTGAATGAACAAACGGTTGGGAAACGGTTCGTCGCTCCAATCGCCCTCTTCGAAACCAACCGAGGTGGATAGCTTGTCCTCGATGGTGAGCCCATCAGAGATGTTGTATCGAATGATGGAGTTGACCGCGCCCGCTTGGGCTATCGCCGCTTGTAAAGCGTCGTCCGTTATCTCTCCGCTGTCGCCGAGCGATATGAACGTCCCTGTCTGAAGTGAGTAGTCATAAGCGCCCACCATTTGGTTCGCTTGCTGCGCCCCAGAGAATTGGAATGATTGAAGGGTCAGGAATACTGCCATCAGAATTAGGGCGACTGTAGCGGTGATAAGACCGGACGCACGGACTGGTGCTGCTTTGAGGAAGAACCAGCTCAGTCCGAAGCGTCGATCAGCGGCGGAACCCGACCGGCTCATGAGCGGGCGACTCTGACTGTGTCCTCCATGATGGAGCCATCTCGTATTGAAATCACTCGACTTGCGTAGTTCATGATGATGGGGTCATGAGTGGCAACGATAACCGCAACTCCCTGGCCTGCGATGTTTTGCAAGAGTTCGAATACAGACCGCGAACTAACACTGTCTAGGGCGCCTGTTGGTTCATCAGCCAGAAGTATTTGACGCCCTCCGGCGAGGCCGCGGGCTATACCAACGCGCTGTTTCTGTCCACCAGATAGTTCGACGGGCCTGCGACGTTCCAACCCGTCGAGTCCGAATTCTGAAAGCAATTGGCTGGCTGCAGCCTCGGCCTCACGCGGTCCCCAGCCTCTGGCACGGAGGGGTAGAGCCACATTTTCAGATGCGGTGAATTCGGCTATCAGGTTGTTGTCTTGAAAAACGATCCCGATCTCATGCAGTCTCAGTCGGGCTCGTTCCGATTCGCTTAGGACGGATAGCTCTCGGTTTGCCACCTCAACGTCACCGGCGGTGGGCAGCACCAGTCCGCCGATGACGTTAAGGAGAGTTGTTTTCCCTGATCCACTTGCTCCCAGCAAAGCTACGTACTCACCGGAGTCGATGCGCAGACTGATGTCGTTTAGTGCAACGACGGTGCCGGCGGCGGTGTGGTGCTCTAGCGTGATGTTGGATAGAGAGATCAAGGAACAGCCTTTTCTTACGGGCAGCCGGCGGTGGTTCTCCAGCTGGATGCGGTGTCCCGCCAACCAATGGCGAGGGCGCTGTCGGTGCTATTGCCAGACATTGTGTAGCACGGTCCGCCGCTGGCTTCGGGATACCACGCAGAGTTCGTGGTCATCTTGTTGATCCAGGAGGCCATGTGGTCGTTGTTGCCCGATGAGATGGACGTCCGGCTCATCCCTGCCGGGCGATTGCCGAGGAAGCCATCGAAGGAGTAGTAGTCGTAGAGGCATACATTCTTGCTGGGACAGTCGGATCCGGTGCCTGCGACAGCGGCGGTGCCGGCAGTGGTGCCCGCTAGTACTGTCACAAGCGCGACAAGAGCGAAGGCATTTTTTAACTTCATGGGTTTACCTTTAAAGACTTTTGAATACTCCGCTCACGTGTGAGAGCGGAGAGACCGCTACACAAACGCAGCAGGTTTGAAAAATTCTCGACCACTGCATGGCACTTATTGTTGAGCACGAGGTGGCCAGAGACAATATTGATTTTGAGCACTATTCACGCTTGAATAGACCGGTCTGTGTCCCCCGGCTGACGTAGTAAGTGCTCGAAGCGCTGGCGTGTACGGCGAATAGCGCCACTCATGGGCAACCTCTACTTCACTGAATCGTGAACGGTGATCCGGTATCTGTGGGAGTCCGGCATCGGTGGTGACATACTCTCAGCATGACTCCGGGATGGAAGAGTTCTCGCCTGAGGGACGCCTCTGTCGTGGCAGCGGTGAGCACGCTCGTGCTGCTGGGTCTTGGGGGCTGCAAGCACTGGGACCGCGAGTGGGTTCAGGCGCGCCAGGACAACCTCGATGCCGCCGTCGAAGAATTCAGGGCCCCCAGTTTCGGTCGCGTTCTATGCGAGGGCCAGGGCGGTGAGCCCCTCCCCAACCGAGGCTTCACCCACTATTTCTTATTCGATGGCAACGATGCACAGAAGGATATCGTGGCCGGTCTTGAGGGGCTGGACTATTCCGGGGGGGCGACCGAGTCAGCCTTCGCACTCGCGCGCGAAGACGGAATCACCGCTCATGGTTATCGAATTGGAGAAGGCGTTGAGAGCGCAAACATAGAGGAACTGCTTACGGCGGATGATTGCGACACGATGCCCGAAGGGTCACTATTTG
The DNA here is from genome assembly GCF_004310685.1 of Glaciihabitans arcticus. Classification (NCBI taxonomy): domain Bacteria; kingdom Bacillati; phylum Actinomycetota; class Actinomycetes; order Micrococcales; family Microbacteriaceae; genus Glaciihabitans; species Glaciihabitans arcticus. The sequence continues at coordinate 207,737 of NZ_SISG01000002.1, forward strand.
TGCAGTTCCGAGAGAGCCCGGCTGGGGATCCAGAACTTGATTGATGCCCTACTTGAGAAGGTCGTGCAGCGTGATCTGGTAGCCGTCGGGGTCGGCGAAGGTGAACTGGCGACCGAACGGGCCATCGATGGGCGGCGCGGTGATCGTGTAGCCGTCGGCGACAAGGCGATCGTGTACCTGCTGGGCTTCCGGGGCGTGCAGCCAGATCCCGACACCCAATCCGAGCTGGTGCACCGAGCCGAGATCGACACCCGGCAGAGGCGGGCGCACGGCGAATGAAGCGGGCTTCGCGTCGAACACCACGGCGTTCGGCGGGCCGGCTTGGCGGGTGAAGCCGAGGTACTCCTCGTAGAAGGTGGCGGAGGCCGGGACATCCCGAACCTGCAGGGAAATAAAACCGGGGCCGGATACGGCGGTCATAGGAACTCCTTAGTGGTGTGTCAGTTAGCTGACATAGGCCACTCTATGTCAGGATACTGACATGGGTCAAATCGATATGAACACGTCCGTGGGCTACGCGCTCAAGCAGGCCGCGACCGCGCTGCGTCTCGCGATGGAAGCCGAGTTGCGTCCGCTCGGGATGACGGTCACCCACTATTCGTGCCTCGAGCTGCTCGCGCATCGCCCCGGGCTGTCCAACTCCGACCTGGCCCGGGGAGCGTTCGTCACCCGCCAGTCGATGAACGTGCTGCTGCAGGCGCTCGAGCGCGAGGGCCTCGTCACCCGCGCCGAGGAGGCCGCCTCCGGTCGCGCTCTGCCGACCGAGCTGACCGCGGCCGGCCGTCGGCAGCTCGCCACGGCGAGCGCCGCGATTCGGGGCGTGGAGGACCGCATGAAGTCCGGCCTTACCGCGACCGAGCAGGAACAGTTCGGACGCATGCTCGCGAGCTGCATCTCGTCGCTGCAGCCGACGTCTAGCTGAGGGCCGCCGCTACCGCCGCTTCGGCGTGCAACCGCGTCGTCGGGAACGTGGGCACCGAGGCATCCGATGGTCCGACCAGAAGTTCGATCTCGGTGCAGCCGAGAATGATGCCTTCAGCTCCGGATGCCACGAGCTCGCCCATGATCCGCCGGTACTCGCTGCGCGACTCCTCGGTCACCATCCCGAGGCAGAGCTCGTCGTAGATCACCCGGTGCACGATCGCGCGGTCCGCAGGCGAAGGCACCAGCACCTCGAGCCCGTGGCTCGCGAGGCGGTCCCGGTAGAAGTCCTGCTCCATGGTGAACGCGGTTCCGAGCAGGCCGACGCGCACGAGACCGGCATCCCGAACCGCTTCGGCGGTGGTGTCGGCAAGGTGCAGGAACGGCACGGTGATCGCCGCCTCGATCGGGGCGGCCACCTTGTGCATCGTGTTGGTGCAGAGCACAACGAGCTCGGCACCCGCGGCCTCGAGCGAGCGGGCAGCGTCGGCGAGGATCTCCCCCGCGCGCTCCCAGTCGCCGCTCGCCTGCAGCGCTTCGATCTCGGCGAAGTCGAGCGAGACCAGCACGCAGTCGGCCGAGTGCAGGCCGCCGAGCCTCTCGCGCACGAGCTCGTTGAGCAGCCGGTAGTACTCCGCGCTGGACTCCCAGCTCATGCCGCCGATCAGGCCGATGCGTTTCACGGCTCCCACACTACTGATCGGGCTTCCGTAACCCGTTTCCCAGCCGTCCACCTGGTGGCAGTATTCTGCCCGGAATCGCAACGGCGGAGAGCACGGAGAACAATGGCACTCGTAGACAACGGCATTTACGTCAAGGGACACCGCACGGGTAATCCCGCCACCCTCGACGAGACCTACGAACTGCTGCGCCAGCGCGACGGCATGGCGTGGATTGGCCTCTACCGACCCGACGCCAGCGAGTTGCAGTCGGTCGCGAAAGAGTTCAGCCTGCACCCGCTCGCTGTCGAGGACGCGCTCACCGGGCACCAGCGCGCCAAGATCGAGCGCTACGGCGACACCCTCTTCGTGGTGCTGCGACCCGCCCGCTACATCGACACCGAAGAGGTGGTCGAATTCGGGGAGGTGCACATCTTCATCGGGCCGGGCTTTGTGGTGACCGTGCGTCATGCCGAGAACCCGAACCTCGCCTCGGTGCGCCGTCGGCTGGAGGCGAGTCCCGAGTTGCTCTGCCTCGGACCCGAAGCCGTGCTGTACGCCATCCTCGACGAGGTCGTCGACGGGTACGCCCCGGTGGTGGCGGGTCTCGAGAACGACATCGACGAGATCCAGGACCAGCTGTTCGGCAGCGACCCGCACGTGTCGCAGCGCATCTTCCAGCTTCTGCGCGAGGTCATCTCGTTCCAGCGTGCGACGGCACCCATCCGCGCCATGCTCGAAGCACTGCAGGCCGGCGCCGACAAGTATCACGTCGACCTCGAACTGCAGCGATCGCTTCGGGATGTGCTCGACCACGCGATCCCCGTCATCGAGAGAGCAGCCTCCTTCAGATTCCTGCTGGAGAACGCACTCACCGTGCACTCGACACTCGTCACCCAGCAGCAGAACGACGAGATGCGGAGCCTCTCGGAGGCGAGCCTCGCCCAGAACGAGGAGACCCGAAAGCTGTCTGAGACGGCTCTCGCCCAGAACGAGGAGGTCAAGAAGATCTCCTCGTGGGCGGCCATCCTGTTCGCCCCGGCGCTCATCGGAACCATCTATGGCATGAACTTCACCTACATGCCCGAGCTCGACTGGCCCCTCGGCTATCCGCTCGCTCTCGCCGCGATGTTCGTGAGCGGCTTCATTCTCTGGCGCGTCTTCAAGCGCCGCGGGTGGCTATAGGCCGACTCAGCCGTTCTGCTTGTCAGGGTTGCCGGGTCGCACCGCCGCCGTGTCGGCGATGTCGATGCGCTTCACCCCATCCCCCGACTCGGTGACCTCGATGCGGGGCGCCGCGTCGGACTCGGACGCCTTGGGCGCCGTAGTGAGTTCGTCGTGACGCTTCTCGTCGTCGGTCATGTTGTCGGGGGATGCGGTGTCAGCCATGCGGGAAAGCTATCACTCGAGCTCGAGCTGCGACACCCGAGAACGACGCGGTCGGCGAATGAGCAGGAACGCTCCCCCGGCGAGCAGCAGCGCAGCCAGCCCGATCGGCAGCCACGGCAGGTCGACTCCCGTCGTCACGAGCTCCGCCGGGATCACCACCGCGGCAGGGGCGACGAGCACGAGCGAGTGCGCTCCGGGCGGGAAGCCGGCCGGAACCGCGCCAGCGAGCGTGACCACACCGGCGGACGACGCCCGCGCGCTCCCGAGCACCGTCGGCTTCGAGTGCAGCTCCACCCGAACCACCTTGCCCGGGATGAACCCGCTCGCCTCGATCAGGATGGCCTGCCCCGCCGCGATCTGCAGCGTGGGTGGCAGCTTCTCGCGTTCGAGGTGCAGCACCGCTGCCGTGTTGCCGGCGGCGTCAGTCGCCCGGAACCAGACCTCGCGGGGCTTCTTCTCGATCGCGACGAGGGCTCCGAGCCCGCGTACCCAGGTGGTGCCGTCGAGCGAGTAATCGCCGACCGTCGGGCCGGAGCGGCCGTCCTGGGTGACGGAGGTCACCCGTCCGGCCGAGGAGAGCCAGGCCCAGCTCGACGGGAGCACGGAGTCGATGCGCAGGGTGCGGGTTCCGGTCGGGGACGTATTGCCCGCGACATCCCGAACCCGGTACTGCACGGCGGTCGAGCCCTCGGCGGTCACGGGGATGGGCGCCGTGTAGGCCGCCCAGCCGGAGCCGGTGTTGTACTCGATTGCGAGGTCGCCCGGGCGGTCATCCGAAGCGGTGAGGGTCACGGTCGAGGGACCGCGCAGCCAGCCGTTCAGGCCGGGCAGAGTCGATTCGACGGTAGCGGTCACGGTCGGCGCAACAGTGTCATCGGCCAGCGGGATCGCCCAGATGTCGGCGAGCGACGGGTCGGCGAAGTCCGGGTTCGAGCGGCTCTGGAAGCGCACCGTCACCGTGTTCGCCGTGACGTACTCCGCCGGGATCGTGACGCGGTACTCGGCCGTGCCCTCCTGGCGCAGGTCGCGCACGTTGAGGCGCGTCTTCACAAGCACGCCGTCGACCCAGATCAGGTAGCTCTTCTGCTGCGGGTCCGCGTTGTAGGTCTCGATGCCCTGCAGCACGAACGCCTTGTCCTTGGTGACGGCGAGGTCGACCTCGTACCAGGCGTCGGGCACTCGGTAGCCACCGTAGCGACGCGTGAGCCCCGCCTCGGTGTTCGATCCGCTCGTGGCCGACTTCTCCAGGTTGTGCGCCGTCTCCGACGGGCCATCACCGAAGTCGACGTAGTCGCTGAACCTGGTCGGCGGCGAGGGGAACGACGCGTCGAGCGAGATCGCCCGGGATGCAGCAGCGCCATCCACAACGACGAACCTCGCGGTCAACGGCACGGCGCCGTTGGGTACAAAGCCCTCGGCCAGCACGCGGCTCGTGACGCTCGCGGATCCCCCGCCGGGCACCGTCACCGCGGCTCCCGCCCGGCTCGTCCAGCCTGCCGGTCCCGAGATCTCGAGCGTTCCGGTGACGGCCGCGCCACTCGGGTTGCTGATGGTCGCGGTCACTGTCGCGAACTGGCTGGACTCGTGCATCACTGCGGTCGCCGCGGTGATCTCGAGCGGCGCCGTCGACAGTCTCGCGGAGCTGGTCGTAAAGGGGTCGAGCGAAACCGGGCCGAGCAGGCCGGACGCCTGGCCGGAGCCGCGCGAGTTGCCGTCGGTGTTGGTGACGACGATCGAGATCTCGTTGACGCCGACCTCGAGTGCGTCGCTCACGTCGAGTGTGTACGGCGCCCAGATGCGGTCACCGACCTTCTCGCCGTTGACGGTCACCTCGGCGGCGTTGGCGACCGATCCGAGATCCAGCGTCCAGCCCGCCTCGAGCTGCGCCGCCGTCAGGGTGACCGAGCGCGTGTAGGTGGCCGTACCCGAGTAGTTCGGGGCGATGTTCGTCCAGCTCGCGAGCGGACGGGTGACCGCCGCGGAACCGTTGCCGAGCTGCATGGTCCAGTCGCCTCCGAGGGCGACCGTAGCGGGCAGTGCCGCGGTGATGACCGATCCCGAGTAGCTGTCGGTGCCGTCGGTCGCCTTGACCGTGGTGACACCGGCCGCGGTGCTGCGCACGGTGGCGCGCAGGGCCTCGCCATCCACCTCGATCGTCTCGACCGTGCCGGCGCCCGAGGCGCTCAGGGCGTGCAGCCCTTCCGCAAGTCCCGGCGAGACGGTGATGCCGACCGGCACGTCGGGCAGCAGCTCGAGCGGCACCGTGGTGCCGTCGTCGCCGATCGAGTAGGTCGTGAACGCATCGACGGTCCCGGCCTCCGGGTCCCACTCGACCGGAACACCCGGGGTCGGGAGGGTAACGTCGGTGGTCACGGCAGCAGCACCCTCATTGAGCAGCAGGTACCCGCTCGTTCCGCCCTGGTCGAAGCGCAGCACGCGCACGTTGGCGCTCGGCGCGGCCAGAGTCACCGCGGACTGGCCGAGTTCGCGTGCCGTAATCCCAGCACTGGATGCGGCAGGAGTCGACACGACCCGAGACCCACCCGCACTCGCGATCTGCGTGAAGACCGCAGCGAGCTCGGCGTTCTTGCCGTCGATCTCCGCCCCGGGCACGCCCCCGGCGAACACGATCTCGCCACCGGCTTCGGCGAACTCGAGCAGCGTCTCGGCGGCGGCGAGCGAGAGGTAGGGGGCGGTGGGGACGACGACGGCGGAGTACGTCATCTCGCCGACCTCGAGTCGGCCATCCCGGGTCACAACAGCGTGGGCGAGGATTGCCGGGTCATCGGAGAGCGCACCCTCGTCGAGCAGGTCGAAGTCGACCTGGTTGTCTTCGAGGGAGTGCTGCGCCGCGATGAACGGGGCGTCGACCGAGCCCTGGTTGCCGCCGTTCTGCACGGCCTCCGCCGCGCGCTGCAATTGCAGCACGGCGGTCTGCGCGCTCGTGGTGTGACGGCCGAACTCCATCAGGCGGCCGGTCCACTCATTGACCTGCGGCATGAACTTCCACCACACGTTGTTGTCGTCGAAGGTCGGCGGGTACGGAGCCGTCGCCGGAGCGTCGAAGGTCGCGTGATACAGGGCCTTGTTGATCCCGCGCACGGCCGACATCGCCGTTCCCGTGCGCACCTCCGAGAGGGGCGTCTCCCAGCCCATAGCCCCCATGAGCTCGTCGTAGACGAGCGGACGGCCGAGCTGATGGGCGACGCTCGCGGGTTCGCGCGGCAGGTTGCGCACCCAGCCGTTATCGATGTGGTCGTAGATCAGGTCGGTGCCCGGGATGTGCGCCCACTGGTGCTGGGTCATGAGGTTGCCGGTTTCGTGCAGGCGTCCGGCGGGGCCGTACTCGTCGTAGAGGGGGTTCGTGATGACGCTCACGCCGTGCTCTTCCGCCCACTCGTACTTCGTCTTCCAGTACGCGTCGACGAACTGGTCACTTGCCGCGCGGTAGTACGCGGAGCGCAGTGCCGCACCCTTTGCTCCGAGGTCGTTCATCACGGAGACGACGGCCGCGGCCTTGTTCACGCCGGCGTCCTCGAAGCGCTCGAGCAGGTCGGGTGACCACGGCGGAAGGTCGTCGCCGTGGCGGGCGACCTCGGGCTCGTCGTCGGCGAACCCGACGAGGGTCGTGCCGAAGTACTCCTCGAAGCGGTCGTAGTACTCGCCGAAGACGATCTCGTTGTAGAGCTCCTGGGCTTCGAGCGACATCGTGTCGGCATACTCCGCGCGATCGCCGCCGCGGACGTTGTACTTGTACGCCTCGATGCGCCAGTTGCCGGCGGGAGCGTTCCAGGCTTCGCCGTCGAGGTAGGTCTGGGTGAGGTCGAGAACCTGGGCGGGGTCGGTGGATCCCACCGGACGCGCAGCCACGGCAACGACGTTCGTCAACTCGGTGGTCGCGAGGTCGAAATCAGTGACAGCCGAGTCGTCGGTGAACTCGTTGCTGTAGAGCGCGGCGCCGGTCGGGATCGGGGTGACCACGAGCCTGTCGAGCAGCCAGGCCTGGTTGCCGGCGACGCGCATGCCGACACGACCCGTGGCGAAGGTGTTGTCGGTCTGGGGAGCCTCGGCGACCCCATCCAGGGTCACGGCGATCTGTGGACCGTCGAGCGCGATGCTGATCGTGTGGGGGGCCGCGCCGTCGAATCCTGCCCGCGGTGTGTCCTGGCGCAGCAGGGAGAAGTTGCCGCCCTGCAGGCGCCACAGGTCGACGCCGCCGTCGGTGCGCACGTCGACGAGGTAGCCGTTGTTCTTGTCAGCGGAGCGGACCATGAACCCAGCTGTCGCGCGCACGATGGTGAAATCCGCGGCGACCGTGTAATTGCTCCAGTCGGCGCCATCCCGAAGCAGGGTGATGCCGGGGGCGCTCTGGCTGTCGGCCTTCACCTGGCCGTCTTCGAGCTGCAGGCTGCTGCCGAACAGTGCGTCGAGCGGGATGGCGCTCCCGCCTCTACGCGTCGCGCTCCCCGCAGAGCCGAGTGTCTTCACCGCGAGGTCGGGGCGCGGTGCGTAGGTCTTATCGCCTACTGTTCCGCCGTTGATGATGAAGCCGCCGGCCGAACCGCTCGGGAACTTGTCGTCATTGTCGAGCCAGACCTTGAGGCCGAGCTCGCGCGACTTGTCGAGCAGGTGCTCGACCCGGTCGAACCAGGCCTGCGAGAAGTACGCCTCGGGGATGTTTCCGAACCAGCGGAAGATCACGGTCTCGGTGAAGCCGGCAGCGTGGATCGACTCGAGCTTCGCGTCGATCTGCGCCTCGCTCTGCGGACGATCCCAGAACCACAGCACTGCGGGCTTCTGCGCCGTCGGGTTGATGAAGGCGTCGGTATCCCAGCCCGGGATGCTCAGGTCGGGGTCGGCCTGCACCGCGGCGAGCGCCGGGCTCACCATGCTCTCCTGCGCCGCAGCCACGGGGCTCACGAGGCCGAGCACGAGTGCGGCCACAGCTACCTGCGTCGCGACGAGGCGGGCGGAGCGGGCGAGGGGGGTTGACGTCATCGTCGATCCAATCGGGGGGTGTGTCTCGATTCGCGTCAGCAGTGACGAATTGAATCGATTCAAGAAGCCGGAATGAGAACACCATACGCAGCCGCCGCCGAGCCCGTCAATGGTTGGCGCTGATTACGCGACGACCGCCGCCCACTGCTGCACCTGGAGAACGGCGAGGGCCAGCGCCACGATCACGAGCGCTCCCGCGGGCACGAACCACCCGCGCGCTCCCTTCCATCGACGCAGTGCGGCACGCACCGCGAGGCGCGCGAACACCGATGCGAGGAGCGCAGCGAGCACGGCTCCGAGGCCGGGCAGGGCTGGCGGCCACGCGCCGCCGATCGCGAAGAGCGCGTAGAAGAACGCCAGGAAGGCCCTGCTGACGACGCCCTGCCCGCGGCCCTTCGTGGCGAAGACCCCGGCGAGCCTGCCCGCGGGCGTATCCGGGTAGAGGTCATGGCGAAGTGCCGTGCGCAGGGAGGCCACGCGCAGCGCGACCTCGGCGAGCCCGAGCGCCGCGCCGGATACGGCGAGCGCCGTCACAACGCTGAGCAGGGTCGGCCCGAGGTAGTCCTCGCCGCCCGGTCGCGGCAGCACAAGTGCGATCACCGCGAGCGTCGTCGCGATGGCGGCACCGAGAACCAGCAGCAGCGCGACGAAGGCCTCGCCCGCTCCGCGCAGCGCGTCGAGCAGGTAGCCACGGGGCACCTGTCTGCCCAACGATCCCGCCCAGACCAGCCAGATGATCGCGAAGATGAGGATGACGCCCACCGCCGGCACGCCGAGCGCTGTGCTCCCGAGCGGCGACGAGTAGAGCACGGTCGCCACCACGAGGAAGGCTGCGGCAATCCCGAGCATCAGCGAGGCCAGTCTTGTCATGCGGTGCCAGACGAGCTGGTGCAGCGCGCGCCCGGCCTGGCTCTGGCGGGGATTCTCGGCGATCATCCCGAGATAGATGTCCTCGGCGCCGCTCTCGGCGGAACCGCCGAATCGCGCGCGCAGCAACAGCAGCTGCTCGTTCGTCGGATCCAGCTCGAGCGCTCGGGTGAGCAGCACGTTCGCCTCGCCGTAGAAGCGCAGGGCTGCGAGCACGTCGACCGCATCCCCGTAGGCGCCGGGGTCTTCGGGGGCGAGCTCGATCGCCCGCAGCGCACTCAGCCTCGCGCGGTTGCGATCGTCGATACCGAACTCGGTCCAGGCGTAGATGAACGCGCTCTGCAGGTGCGCCGCCGGCCACTGAGGATACCGGGACACGAGCTCGTCGACGACCGCTCGGGCGCGCTTCTTCTGCTTCAGGTAGAAGAGCGAGGGGGCGAGGGCGTGCAAGCCGAGCGCCGACTCGGGGTTGAGGGCGAGGGCGCGCTCCGCGGATACCCGTGCTGCCGCAAAATCCGAGAGCTGCACCTCGAGCACCGCGAGCGCCGCCCACAGCTCGTCGGCGTCGGGGTGGCGACTCGTCGCGGCGAGAAGCTCGCGTCGGGCATCCTCGCGGCGATTAAAACCGATGAGCGCCGCGCTGCGTTCGATCGCGCGCTGCACCTCGGTGCTCTCGTCGGTCACCGCTAGAGCAGCTTCTTCGACTTGAGGAAGTCGACGAGGTCGTCGTACTGGCCGCTCGCGTTGCCGTAGGCGGCCACGTTGCGCGCGCTCTGAAGCCAGCTGCCAATTGAGGGCTTCACGTCGACGAGGGCGGAGCGCAGGTCGTCCATGTTGATCGGGCGCACCTCGCCGGCCGCGATCGACGCCATCATGGCCTTCTCCCCCGCCGTCGAGCAGACGTGCTGCAGGTCGGCGCCCGAGTACCCGTCGGTCTTCGCAACCAGCTCGCGCAGGTCGATGCCCTCGACCGGCCGTCCCTTGAGGTGCACTTTGAGGATCGCCTCGCGCGCCGGTTCGTCGGGCGGTAGCACCAGCACCATACGGTCGAAGCGACCCGGACGCAGCAGTGCGGCGTCGACATCCCACGGGTGGTTGGTCGCGGCCAGCACGAACAGTCCGTCGTTCTCTGACCCGATGCCGTCCATCTCCATCAGCATCTGGTTGACGACATTGCGCATGCCGCCTGACTGCATCGACGAGGATCGCTTGCCGCCCACCGCGTCCACCTCGTCGAAGAACAACACGGCGGGGGCGAGTTCGCGGGCGCGCTCGAACACGTTGTGCATGTTCGCCTCGCTCTCGCCGAGGAACTTGTCGAGGATGTCGCTGATCGTCACCGAGATGAAGTGCGCGTTCAGTTCACCGGCGATCGCCCGGGCGACGAAGGTCTTGCCGCAGCCGGGAGGGCCGTATAACAGCAGGCCGCCCCGCAGCGACTTGCCAAAAGCCTTCGCGATCTCGGGATGACGCATCGGCTCCAGGAAGGCTTCGTTGATGCGCTTCTTCACCGGCTCGAGCCCGCCCACGTCGGCGAGCGTCATCGTCTCCCTGGTCACCCGCATCTCGGGATCAACGTCGTCGTTCTCGGTCACCACGAGGCCGGATTCGTCCGCGCCCATCAGCACGAACGGCGGCTTGATCGGAGACTGGATCTCTCGCTCGTGCTGGTCCCAGTCGATGGAGTCGAGATCGGGAGCGGTGTTGGGGGCGGCCGCGGGGGCCGGCGCCGCTGGCGGTGCGCCGAGGGATGCTGCCGCGCGTTGCACGAGCGCTGTGGCGTCCGGATGCCCCGCATGTTTGTCGAGCACCACGGTCGACTGCTCGATCGCGTCGGTTGGGTGTCCCGCGAGCAGCAGCTGTTCGGCGTAGTGCAGGCGCAGGGCGACGTCGTCCGGAAGCGCTCGGACGGCGGCAGCCAGCCCGGCGAGAAGGTCGTCGCTCACTGTCACCCGATTTCCGAACCGCTTCGGTTCTGGAGAAAGCCTATAGAAACTCAAGCCTCGACGAGCCAGCGGGCCAGAAACGGCTCGCCTTTTTCGTCGAGGAACGACTGCAGGAGGCCATCGACCGGCAGGGCCGCGACCCACGAGAACTCGACCGCCGGCGCCATGTGGGGGTCGTGGGAGAAGGTTCCGTGAACGACACCGTTCGCGCTCAAGGTGGCTCGTGGGCCCTCGACCTCGAGGGCGAATCCCGGCGCGAGATCGTCAGGCATGTGCGGCAGCCAGATGGGTGCGAGTTCGGGCCCGAATCGAATGCTGCTGCCGAGCTCGATAGTCAGATAGCGGTGGACGTGCTCCTCATGGGCCGTCGCCATCCCGAATCTCTCGTCCTCGCTGCGTTCCGCCCGTGTCACCTCGAACCCGGCACTGGAGTTACGAACGTAGTAGCGCACCTCGCCGCCGCGATTCGCCAGCACGAGGCCGTCGTTCAGATCCGACAGCGTGAATCCCGCCGGAGCGCCGATGGCCGCGAGTATGTCCTGGTTCACTGGGGACCCGCCCCGAGCTCGGGGAACACGCGCAGCGCCTCCTCGGGCGTCACCGCTTTCGCGACCTTGCCCTGCGAGTCGATCCAGTAGGTGCCGCAGATACGGCAGCGGTGGAGGAACGCACCGGGGATCTCGAGGAGTTTCGGCGGCACCTCCGCCTTGCGCTCGGCGTGAAAATAGGCGCGACACTCGGAACAGGTGAGCTGCGGGGCGGGCGGTTGCACCCACTTCGACAGCAGTGGCTTACCGCCGGTGTGCTGGTAAGACGCCAGCAGTTCGTCGGGGTCCGCATCGGCGATCCACGAGAAGCGGGTCGCGCGCGACGAACGATCTCGCGGGAACTCGGCGACAAGCACCGAGCCGCGCATAAGCCGCTCCCGATCGCCGTCCGCGTCGATCGTGAAGCCCGGCGCGACCGAGTCGCTCTCGATCCATACCGGCGGCATGCCGCGCTGGGTGCGAATGCTGAGTCCGAAATGCAGTAGCAAAAGGCGCCTCACATCGATCTGATTCGGGATTCCGGCCTCGAACACTTCGGCCTCGGCGCGCTCCTGGCTGAACAACTGCCACTGGCTCGAGGCCCTGCTGAGCGAGTAGCGCATGTCGCCGCCCGCGCTCACGATCGAGTATCAGGTGCCGATTCCACCGCTGATCTCGTAGCCCGCGGGCTCGACCACCCGGGCGAGGGTCGCCCTGCCCAGGGAGTTCAGCCAGCCGTCGAAGAACTGTTTCTGGTCGGCCACTGTCGCGAGTTCGTCGAGCGGCGCCTCGGCGAAAATGTCGCGAAAGTCCTCTCGACGACTCGGGCGCCCCATCTCGAGCCGCAGCACGGAGAGACCGGCGCCCATGTCGCGCATCATCCCGCTCGGATAGCTCTGCAGGCGCGACCCTTCCACACCGAGCAGGATCCCCTGCGCGTCGAGCTGGTTGCGCACCTCGACCAGGGCGGAGAACACGTCGCGGGCGGTCGCCGTCCACTCCCTGCCGTCCACGTTGACCGTCACGATGTACTCTTCCGGCTCGCGGAGGCCCCAGGTGACCCACGCCGGTACGGCATCTCCACGTCGCCAGGCCTGCCGTTCGAACTCGGTCATCCTGCGACCCTAACGCGACGGCGCAGAATCGTCTGACCGATCCAGATGTGCGCGGAGCCAGGACGGGATCGCCGAGTCGGGCCGCGGATACTTCTCTAGGTCGTCAACATAGACGAGCGGGTCGATGTTGCCGTCGACCGGGGGCTGTTCGGTAAAATTGAATCGCGCAGACGCCGCCCCCGACTTGGCGATCGCCAGGGTCATGGAGAACCAGGTACCGGCGGTCGTCGTGTACATCACGCCTCGCAGCTCCCGGGCCCACCGCGAGACGGTGCGCGGCGGGAAGAGTCGTTCTTCGGAACCATCGGGATGCGTGAGCTGGATCTCGGACTCGCCATAGCCCACGAAGTAGGTCGCGTTATAGCTGAGAACGGAAAAGGGCTGTTCCACCGACGCGAGGATCTCGCCGGCAATCTGCTCGACGAGCTGACCCTGTCGGATCATCGGCGGCACTGACGTGTCGTTGGGGCCGTCAGGCATCGGAGCTCTCGAAGATCGTCACGAGGGCCAGACTACCGAGCAGGCGGCCGTATTCTGGGAACCATGAATGCCCATCGACTGGATGCCACGGCTCTCGAATACTCGCAGCTCCTCAGCGTCTGGCGCGAATGGTTGCCCCAGCTCAGGTACTTCACGCTGTATCTGGCCACACCGGGCGAGGCCGACCGCGACCGGTTCCGTGTCTCGTTGCGGTACAACGACGAGCGAGACGCCACGGGCATTCTCGGAATGCTCGGTATCGCGAGCAGACCGGGCCACCTTCGCTTCGACCTCGATTCGAACCTCGAGGGGCTCCTGCCGAACAGCCAGGGCTGGGGAGTCATCGCCGGACGTCGCGTCTACGTCGAGGTCGGCACGACCATCGACATCGCTGTCTGGCAGGGACTGCCCGCGTTCGCCCTCATTCCGGAAGACTTCGAAACGGCATTGCGGGTCGAAGCTCTGCTCGACCGGCTCCATCTCGGGGATGCGGTGCTCTCCGACCCCAGCTGGGCGGCTTCCCGCATGGCTGTGACACGCGAGCGTTATCCCGAGGCTTTCACCGCCTGAGAAGCGCTACTGTCTCTTGGCGCGCACCGACGCGACGTGCTCGGCGAGGCGAGCGACGACGTGCGGCGCGATCTCGAAACCGGCGAGAACGTCGAGCGAGGTGAACACCGGGAGGGCCGTCGAGTTCCCCACGGTCACGGTGAGCGGCGTGAAAGAGCCGGCGCCGAGGCTCGGGTCGACCGACGTCGGGGCGAATACGGTCGCGGCGAGAAAGGCAGCGAGAAGATCACCCGTCGTGGCTTCGCCCGACCGTGACCGCTCGATTACCGACTCGCGATCAGACAGTCGCGGTGATGCGGGGAATCAGGCAGCTGCGCGAATGCTGTCGAGCAGTGTGGGCAGAATCTCGAAACCTACATCGGATCCGGGGTTCACCACGATGCCCGCACCGGGCGCCAGTCGCTTCACCACGTCGATGGCAGGCATCGACGCGAGGTAGGGAGTGGATCCGGCAGGGGCACCGAACTTGCTGACCTGCTTGACGGTGCTGAAAACGACCATAAACGAGTCGGTTCCGTTGGAGACGATGAGCGGCTCGAACGGTCCCTTCGTTTCGTCGTAGGCGGGCCCACTGGGCACGATGACCACGGCGTCGAGGAAGGCTCCGAGCACATCGGTGCTACTGGCTTCCCCGCGCTGGCCGGCGAGGAGGGCGTCTTCGAACGGGCTTGCCCCGCCGTCGGTTACTGCATCTGACATTCGTGTCTCCCTGTGACTATCCGAAGATAGCAATAATGTCGCGGACGCCGCCCTCGAGCAGCTTGAAGACAATGGTTCCCGGGGGGAGCGGGAAGCCGCCCTTGATCACGAACTCACGCGTCTCGTTCACGAACCAGTGACCCTCGAGGTTGTAGGCCGTGTGTCCGCCGGGCAGGAAGTGCGGCCAGTTGCCCGCATGGGCAGCCGTCGCCGTGTGAATCGGGATTCCGTCCAGCGGGATCGTGACACCGAAGATGTCGCCACCCGCGATGAGGGCGTTCGTGGCCGACTCCGCGAGGCCAGTCTCAAGAACCGAATCGATGCGCGTGTTCGGCACGTGAGTATCGACATCGGGGGATGCAAACATGTTGGACCCCGGCAGGCCGTACGTCGCCTTCGGGTCCAGATAATACGGCAGCTGCTCGGCACCGAATAGGCGGGTTGCGTGGGTGATCTCCTCGCCGTTGAGGCGCGGCAGGATCGATTCGGATGGGGTGGCTTCGCCGGTGTAGTCGGGACCGGTGTTCGTGGGACCGCCATCCCCGAAGAACGGGTCGCTTCCTACCGGGTCGGTCGAGTCGGTCGGAGTGACGTCAACGTCCGGTTTGGGATCGTTGATGTCGAAGTCCGTCTGCCATTCGACCGGGTCGGGTGCCGTGATGTCGGCGATGTCATCGGCGACGCTCGTGTCGCCCTCGGGGGTGGAGTCGGCGTCGGCGGGCGGGCCATCACCACCGGGAGTGCCGGGAGCGTCGGTCGGGGGCGCGTCCACGTCGAGGTGGAAGTTGCCGACATCGGGAACGTTGATGTCGCCGATGGAGTCGCCCAGGCTCGGACCGTCGCCGCTCGGAGTGGAGTCCGTCGGAGTGGAGCTGTCGACATCGGTGCTCGTGTCCGACGGCGAGTCGGTGGGTGCGTCCGTCGAGCTCGGGCTGTCGGTCGTGGGACTGTCGACGGTCGGCGAGTCGGCAGTCGGGCTGTCCGCTGTGGGTGAGTCCACGGTCGGGCTGTCGACAGTGGGCGCGTCAACAGTGGGCGAGTCAACGGTCGGCGAGTCCACGGTCGGGCTGTCGACCGTAGGAGCATCAACGGTCGGCGTGTTCGAGGTGGGGCTGTCGACGCTCGGGCCGTCGACCGACGGACCGTCGCCGTCGGGGCCGCGTCCGCCACCGCCGCCGGTTCCTGCCGGGGGAAGCGTGACGTTCGTCGAAGGCGTGTTGACGTTCACGTCAGGCGATCCCGAGCCACCGGGGGTTCCGCCGCCGCCAGCGCCACCCGTGGGTGTCGGCGCCGTCGTCGAGGGAGTGCCGGCGTTTCCGCCGCCACCCGCACCGATGTCCACGGTCGGAGCGTTGACCGACGAGTTGCCCCCGCCGGCGGACGTAGGTGTGGGCGTTCCGCCGCCGCTGCCACCCGCGTTGCCGCTGCCGTGCGAGATGCCGGTCTCAACGCCGTGGCTCACGCCGCCGACGACCGCGCCACCGATGCCGCCGGTGATGGCGGACTTGATGGGATTGAACTCTTCGCCCTTGATGGCGGAGGTGACGCCTTCTGTCGCGACGTTGCTGACCGCACCCTCGACCGCGTTGCCGCCGATGGCCACACCGAGGTTGTTGGGGAGCGCACGCGAGATTCCCACCGCGAGCGGGCCGCCGACGATTCCACCGGCCGCGCCTCCGAGGATGTACCCCCAGGCGTCGGTCGGCGTGATCTCGTTGCCGTTGATGATGTCTGCACCGAAGTTGGCGATGACCGAGGATGCCACGCCGGAGCCGGCCTCGAAGCCCGCGCGCCAGAGGAACGAACCGTTCTTGAACTTGTTGGCGAGGGAGACGATCCGGCCGAGGGTCTGCCCCGAGATGCGCAGGAGGCTCGCGAGCCTGCGGATGATCGCCGCGACGTCGATGACGAACTTGCCGATGCGGATCGCGGCGGCTCCCGCACCGACGGCGGCGGCGCCACCGAACGTCACGAAGGAGAGCGCGATAGAGATGCCGGCGCCGACCGCGATCTCGAGCAGCAGAGCGGTAATCATCGTCTGCAGCTCGTGACGGGTGTCGTCGATGGCCGTGATGATGCCCTCGAGCTGGTCGGCCTCGTCCTGGGCATAGCCGGCCATATCGCCGAGCAGGCCTTCGATGGCCGTCAGCGAGTTGTTGATCGAGTTCGTGTGGGGAAGGTCTGATGCCTGTGCGCCGCCGATCGCGCTGCTGAGGCGGCTCTTCGCCGAGTCGATGTCGCGGGAGAACGCCTCCCAGTCGCCCTTGGCAGTGCGCAGCTTGTCGGTGTCGCCACGGGGGAAGACGAGGCCGATCTCGGCGATCTTCTCCTCGAGGAACTCGGCGACGTCGCCGAAGACATTGTCGAGACCCTGGCCGATTGCGCTGGGGATGTTGTGCGCGATGAACGGAGTGGGTTCGGAGACGACGATCGAGGATGAGGTCGCGCCCTTACCCGCTCCGAGCCCCTCGACGTTGTTGTACGCCCGCGCAGTGCCGACGAGCATGCTTTCCATCGACTGGAGTGCGGTGACGCATCCCATCGCCGCATTGTTCATGATCTTGCCGAGCTCGTCGTAGTCCCGAGCCCAGTTCTCGGCGCCCTCGTCGTCGCCCGCCATGCCTGCCGTACCCGCGAGGTCGTTCTCGACATTGGTCCAGGCGCGGATGACCGCTTCGGCGACCGCGGCGATGTCGTCGCCGTCGGCGGCGAGTCGGAACGGATCTACCCTGACGAAACTGCTTGACATTCTTGACTCCCCGTTAGGTGGTCGTGGGCTTAGCCCAACGACCCCTCAAATGTTGTCCACGCGCTGTCGAGCTCGGTGACCGTCGCGCTGTAGGCCTTGTGCACGCTGTCCGCCTGCGTGTGCAGCGATGCTGCACCCTCGGCCAGACCGCTGGCGCCGGCGCTCCAGGTCTCGAAGAATGCGAGGAACGCACCCATCGCCGGACCCTGCCACTGGGCGGGGAGCATGTACGCGAATCCTGCGGCGCCCTGCTTGAGGGCCTCGCAGTGCTCGGTGAGGCTCTGCATGGTGTCGACGAGACGCTTGAGGTCGTCGATGTCTGCCTGCTGCTCGCTCACGGTGTGGCTCCCGTCGACTGCATGGCGATGGGCTCGGCACTGACGAACTCTGCGCTCTTGTCGTTGGACGTCTGCTGGGCCTTGCTTGCCGAGGGGCCGCTCATTCCGGCCGTGACGGAGTCGAAGCCCGAGTCGAGCCCGCTCTCGGTCGCCTCGTAGGTGCGTTCGGCCGCAAGCAGCGTGTGCGAGAGGTTGTCGAGCACAAGACGCAGCGCCATGGCGTTACCTTCCCACGCACGGTAGTTCTCCGTGAAGAGATCGGCATCCTCGCCCTGCCAGCTGCCGCCGGCGATGCTAGCTACGACCCCGTTGGTATCAGCGAGGCGCGTGTCGAACAGGGCCACCGCGGACTGCAGCAGTCGAGCTACGTCGCCGAGCGTGTTCGTCGATACGCGAAATTCGGTACTCATTGTGTCGCCCCCTTGAGAAAATTACGGATGCCCGGCCGGAGGCCGGGCGTCCAGGTGAAGTTTCTGAAAAGGTTTTAGCCGCGGAAGGTACCGGAGATAGCGTTCTCCGACTCTTCGTACGACATGGCGGCCTGCGACAGGATTCCGCTGACGCCTTCGAGGGCTTCCTTGAGCTGGAGGCCGGCCTGGTCCCACTGGCTGTACAGCTCCTGGAAGCTGAGCGATGCGTCACCCGACCACTCGCCACCGACGAGTCCGTCCACGAGCGACTTGAGGTTCTGCAGCTGCGACTCGATGGACTGTGCGCCCGAGGACAGCTGGTTGGCGACGCCGCTGATGGAATCTGATGTGACGCTGATCTGGGCCATGAACGTACCTCCGAGAGAGTGGACCGGCGACTTTTCACAGCCGGGTCCGTTGGTCTAGGTATCTAGAATGTCTGGTCTACCGAGTAATGCACAAGTTTTGACGGCGTTATTTCAGAGAAAGTTCATATTCCCCTGTTTGGGGGTCTACGGGATTGTCCATCCTGCCCACTGCTCGGCGCCGACGCTGCTGCCACGATTGGGGCCGTCGTCGACTCCCATGTAGCGGACCATGGTGATCTCCGTACCCTCGGGAACGGCGACTACCTGGCAGCCGCTCGGGCCGGAATCGCGGTAGTCCTCGCAGTCCGCCTCATCGTTGATCGAGGAGATGATGCCGCGGAACTCATCGTCGGAGTCGGAGATCAATGCCCACTTGTTCGGCACGAAGCTCGAATCCTTCACCTCGAGGTCGGTCGCGCTCGTAACCGTGAACCGCACGAGGTACACGTCGTGTCCCTCGAAGGCCGTCGTCGACCCGTCGGGCTCCTTGAGACCGAAGGCCGAAACGTCGTCTGCGCCCAACGGCTGGAGTTCGTCGACCGACATGTTGTATTTCAGGCTGCCGTCCGCGCTCATCGGGATCTCGACGGTCTCGCCGATCGGAACGGTGGACACACCACGTGCCGGAAACGAGCACGCCGCGAGGCTCGCGACCAGGGCGACGCTCGCGAGGAGGGGAAGGAGCAGGCGGGTGGAACGGGGAGTCGAGATCACCCGTTCACTGTACAGAACGCTGTTGAACTACCAGCGCGGGTAGCCGGAGCAACCCTGGCCGAGGCCGTCCATGCCCTTGACGGGGTGCGTGAACGCGGCCCAGACACCCTTGAAATCTCCGCGACCGACGGCCGCCTCCATTTCGTCGAGAGTCGCGGGAGCCGTGGACTGCCAGCGGATGTATTCCGAGCGCTCAATACCGGCCGTGCCCTCGTCGATGATCGGACGCATGCGCTGGATCTGGATGAGCACTTCGGGAAGCTTCACCGGATTGTTCTGGCACTCCATGACCGCGCGCAGCAGGTCGAGCGCCACATCGGCGAGTTCGGCACAACGCTCGGCAAGTACATCCGTCACAGCAACTCCAGGTTCGTAGGGCGGACCATTCGAGAGAAACTTATCAGCCGACGGTAATCATCACGTACAGCGATACCTCGCCGAGCCAGACCCGGTCTCCGGCGCCCGCGGCGACCGGCGTTCCGGTCGGGCAGTCGATGCGCACTCCGCGACGCTCGATCTGGGTTCCGTTTCCCGACCCGCGATCGGTGACCCACAGTCGACCGTCGATCGCGTTCAGGTGCACGTGCACGCGAGAGACGGAGCGGGTGTCGTCGTCGAGCGGGAAGCCCGGAATGCCTTCCTGCTCGGAGGCCGACTCGGGGCGACGCCCGACGAGAGCCTGACCTTTCACCGTGAAGGTCTCGCCACTCGACGCCTGGATCGCGAACTGCGACTCACGGCGCTCCGCGACCTGCACGGGCTGGTGCCCGGGGCCGACGGGCGGCGCGGGTGGCGCCTGCACGACGGGCGGGACAAAGGCGGCGACCTTGGGAACAGGCGAGCTCGTGTTGGTGTCACTGAACGGCGGGCTCGAGGGCGGTGCAGACTGCGCTACCAGCTGGCCGCAGCTGAGGCAGAACATGCTGTGCGGGCGCAGAGCTTCGCCACAGTGTGCGCACTTCGCAGCCATCGGTCGCCTCTCCTGCCGATGAACCCCCGGCCAGCATCAAAGTCTAGCAACCACAGGCCGACGATTATTGGCTCGGGTCGGGCACCTGCACCTGCGTCCAGTCGCCCTGGTGGAACAGCACTCCCGAACCCGGGGCCGAACGACCCAGCATGTAACGAGGAATCCGCAGGTTGAATACCTGCTGTCCGAACATCGCAGCGGTCGGTGAGAGCAACACGCCCTGCTGGTGTTTGCGCACTTCACCGAAGGGCCCGGAGAACTGTTTCGACGCCGTCTCGAAGCCGAGGCTCACGCAGAAGACGAATCTGGCCTTCGACTGCATGATCGCGAGTTCGAGCGGAGATCCGGCAAGAGACTCGAGGTCGTCGATGAGCAGGGTGATGCGCCCGGTGCCGAGCGGCGCGAGAGCAGCTTCCAGCTCGGCCGCCGTGGTCTGCGCAGAAGACAGGCGGGGTATGGATGACGCTGCCGCCCACTCTGTCAGCGCGGACTCGCGTGCAGCGACAATCGCCATGGGGGTCTGCGACCACTGCAGCTGGTGGCCGAGCGATGCCAGCGTCGTCGACTTTCCGCTTCCACGGTCGCCGATGACCGCGAAGCCGCCCGCGTCGGGCCAGCCGATCGTGTAGCGGGAGAGCTCGTCGCCGCCGACACCCATGGTGGGGAACTCGGCGGTGCATCCCGAGGCAAGGGGCAGCTCGTGCACCTTGGAGAGCGCGACGTTCGTCGGCAGCACGTCCACGCGGAACGGGCGTGCCAGCGAGACCGACATCGGGTTGGCGCGGTAGTGGTCGCGCACACTGTCGGCGATGACCTTGAGCGTCACGGCCTGAGCCTCGGCGGAGGGGTCGCGGCCGATCACGGCGACCTGCGCCTCGCGTCCGGCCGGACCGAACATCAGGCGGCCGGGTGCCATGTTCTCGGGCACTTCGCGGATCATGATTCCCGCGGAGCGGTAATCCCCCGGATCGCGCAGCGGCAGCACGTACTGGGTGTCGATGAAGCCGGCGATCTTCTCGCCGACCACACCGCGGTCGGCGGTGATGACGAAGCGCACACCCACGGCGGGGCCTTCGCGCAGGATGCGCATCACCTGGTCGCGGAAGCCGGGCAGGTCATCAGGCGAGAGGGATGACATGACGCGTTCCCACCCGTCGAGCGCGACCACGATGTACGGCAGCTTAGCTTCGGGCGAGGCTGCGGTTCGGCGCTGTTCGGCGATCGTGCCGACGGCGGCCGCGGAGAGCACGGTCTGGCGGCGCGCGAGCTCCTCGATGATGCGGCCGAGCAGGCGCGGCAGGCGGGCATGCTCGAGCTGGGTCACCACCGCACCCGCGTGCGGGGTGACGCCGAGCGGGAGCAGTCCGCCGTTGCCGTAATCGATGATGTAGAGGTGTGCGTCGGCGGGCGACTGGCGCGAGACGACCTGGCCGAGCAGGGTGCGCAGCACCGTCGTGCGGCCGGACTGGGCACCACCGATGAAGAGCAGGTGCGAGTCGGTGGCGAGATCCCACAGCAGGGGTCGCTGGCGCTGCTCGTCGGGCACGTCCTCGAGGCCGATGACGATGGCGGTCTCGCTCGCGTCCGAGTCCTCGATGCGGGATACCGGCAGCACGTTGGGCAGCGGCACGAGCCACGGGGACGGGTTGCGCGGGATGTTCATGAGCTTCGCGGCATCCGCAATCAACGACACGAGGGCGCGCAGATCGGTGTCATCCTGGTCGAGGCGAGCGCTCTGCGGCCCGTCGGCGTTCGGGAAGCGCGGCATAAAGCCGACGCCGCTCCACTCCATCGGGACCTTGCGCGGCAGCACCTTGCGGGTGCGCTGGGCGCCCGGGCGGATGCCCGCCACACGAGCGGTCTGGAAGCCGACGGGAGCCCCGCCGACACCCGCGCGCACGTAGCCGCGACCCGGGGTCGCGACGCTGATGAGCGAGGCCTCGGCCGAACCGAGCACGTCGGTCGAGTCGGAGCGGTCGGTCACGCGCAGGGCGACGCGCAGGTTGATGTTGGACTGCATCTCGGGCGTGACGCTGCCCGAGGGTCGCTGCGTCGCAAGGATCAGGTGCACACCGAGCGAACGGCCGACGCGGGCGATGCGCACCAGGCCGTTGATGAACTCGGGGTGCTCGGCCTTCAGCTCGGCGAACTCGTCGATCACGATCATCAGGCGGGCGAGACCCGACTTCGCGGCGAGCTCGGGGTTCTTGTCCCAGGCGGCGTCGACGTCCTTGACCTTGAACTCGTCGATGCGCAACACCGACTCGCGGCGCTTGAGTTCGGCGTCGAGCGAGACGAGGGCTCGCTCGGTCTCGCGCGCGTCGAGGTTGGTGACGGTACCGACGCGGTGCGGCAGCCCCTCGAAATCATCGAACGCCGAGGCGCCCTTGTAGTCGATGAGCACGAAGTTGAGGGCGTCGGGCCGGTTGGAGAGCGCGAGCGAGACGATGAGCGCCTGCAGGAACTCGGACTTACCGGAACCGGTTGTTCCCGCGATGAGCGCGTGCGGTCCGTCGGTCGCGATGTCGACGGCGTACTCGCCCTCGAGGCCAGCGCCCACGACCACGTTCGTGCGACGCGGCACGGCCTCCCACTTCTCGACGACCTTCTTCGGGTCGTCGAGGTCGATGCCGAGCAGGCTCACAAAGCGCACGCTGGTTGGCAGCATGGCCTCGTCGCCCGCGCCGCCGATGTGCTTGATCGAGCACAGGCTGCGGGCGATGCCCTCCGCCGTCGGCACCGAGATGCCGTCGAGCAGCACGGACGGGTAATAGACCGAGGCCGACTCGAAGTGCGCGAGCGACGGGTCGTCATCATCGACTTGGATAACGGTCTTCGCCTCTTCCGGAAGGCGCGAGCGGTCCGAGTCGATCGCGATGAAGTAGACGCCGGCCTGGGCGCCCATCTCGAGCAGCTGCACCATTCCCGGGAGCGTGCGGTAACGGCGGGCGCCATCCAGAACCACGACGATGTGGCTGTCGAAGCCCGCGATGCCGCGTTCGGCCGCGGCACGCATGCGGGCCGTGACGATGGCGGTGAGTTCGCGCAGGCGTTCGCGGCGGGTGTCATCGGTGTTGCCGATCAGGGCGACGACGCTCTTGCCCGCTTGGGCGTGCGGCAGCCACTGCACCCACTCCCAATAGGGCGCGTCGGCGTCGTCGCACAGAACGACGATCTGAGTGTCGCGCGGCGAGCGCAGGGTGGCGAGCGAGGCGACCATGGCGCGAGTCGTCGAGCGGGTCACGTCCTCCGGCCCGGCGATGCCCAGGACACCGGATGCGAGGTCCGCGGCAACCGGCGTCGGCGACACTCCCACGCGGCGTGACAGCACGCGATCCGATTGGCCGCCGCCCTCGAAGCGCACATCGAGGTCGACCTCGCTGACCCCGAAGCGAAGCTGGAGCGAGTCGGCATCGATCTTGCGGCGCTCCCACAGGCGCGAGAGGGGGCGGGTCGCGATGTCGGCGATGACGACGGGGTCGGGCGAGCGGTACCAGGCGTCGAGGCGCTGCTCGCGCACGAACTGGGCGATGCGGTCGCGGGCGTTGCCGAGGTCGCGCACCCAGGTGTCGAAGGTGCGGATGCCCTTCTTCTTGGCGCGGGCGCGGTTCGTCATAAACGTTCCGACGACCATGATCGGCGAGGCCGCGGCCATGATCAGCATCACGGGACGCTGGAACACGAACGCCATGGTCACGCCGAGCACGACGGGGATCAGCGCGGAGAGCCAGGGCAGCGGCGTCTTGTCGTCCTCTTCGGGGCGGTCGCCGGGCAGCACAACGGCCGGCGCCTTCTTCGCGAGCGCGATGCGGGAGGGGCGGTTGAAGCCGCGCATGCCGACCTCGTCGGGCGAGATGTCGGCCTCGGAGTACGGCTCGATGCCGATGCGGAACAGCGAGCTGCCGATCTGCAGGATGTCGGCCGGAACGATCGCCCGCGGCTCCTTGACCTCCTCGCCGTTCACCCAGACGGACGCGTCGGGGCTCGGCAGTTCGAGGGATGCGCGCAGCGGGCCCGCTCCCCCGGGAATCTCGCTCGCGGCGAGGGTCAGGGTCGCGTGGTGGCTCGCGATGTGCGGGTCGGCGATGCAGAGGTCCATCGAGCCGGAGCCGCCGATGGTGAGCGACTGCCCGGGGCGCAGCGCAAAGGCCTCGCCCGAGAACGGTCCGCCGATGACCTCGAGTCGGGGAGACCCCGACGCGATCGGACGGGCTCCGCTGGATGGCAGCACCGAGCCGCTGAAGATGCGGGCGTCGCCGAGCGAGACGCTCGGTTCATCCCCCGGAGCGATAAGTTCGGGCGCGACGCCGATGCTCTCGGCGAGCTCGGCGACCGAGGTGTCCTCGGTGACGTCGAGGAGCCAGGACTTCGCGCCGGCGGAACCCGAACCACCGCGCGCAATGCTGAGCCTGACGTTCATGATTTCCCCTTGGTGTCGGCCCTGCCGGTTACCCGGTCGAGCACGGTCTTCAGTGGTGCGAAAAGTCCTGCGGCTACCGCGTCCTCTTCTTCGACGACGGGCCGCACCGGAATTACAGTTGCCTTCTTGTTCGCAGCGCTTGAAGGCAGAATACCTGCCGGCCAGTCCGCTTCGAGATCGCTCGGGATGACGGTCACGCTGCCGGTGGCCTGCTCCCCGGCGGCCGAGAGCACGTGGAACGAGAACTGATCGGCGCTCGTGGAGTCGGCTGCCGGCGTGAACGTGGCGAGCCCCTCACGGTCGCAGACCGCCGTGCCGAGCACGGCCAGGCCGCAGCCGAGGAAGGTGACGGGTTCTCCCGCGGAGTCGTTGACGAGCTCGGCGAGGTCGATCGGCTCGGTCAGCTCGTTCGAGTGCACCACCACGTGTAGCGCGGTGAGCGAAGTCTCGCCGGCCGCGTACACGTTGACGGTGAGCGGCACGATCTGTGACTTCTGCTTGAAGGGGTCGGTTGCGCGCACGGCGAGCGCGATGGTTCCCGTGTACCCGGGCTTCGTCGCGATCTCGATGTGGGTACGGGTGGCCCAGGCGTCGGCCACGTCGGCGGGGAGCATCTCGAGGATCTCGAGTTTCGGGCCATCCTCTGCACAGCCCTCGCAGGCGATGTTCAGGTCGGACA
Source organism: Glaciihabitans arcticus (assembly GCF_004310685.1). Classification (NCBI taxonomy): domain Bacteria; kingdom Bacillati; phylum Actinomycetota; class Actinomycetes; order Micrococcales; family Microbacteriaceae; genus Glaciihabitans; species Glaciihabitans arcticus. The sequence goes on from NZ_SISG01000002.1 coordinate 232,556, forward strand.
GCGGCAGAAGGATGCGCGAACCGCTCGGGAAGGGGTACGCGTAGACCAGCTCGGGCACGGCCGGGATGAGCGGCGGCGCCATCGAGACGCGGTAGTTGACGGTGAGCCGCTGGCCGCCATTGCGCAGCTGCACGGGGAACACGACCTCTTCGAACTTCGGGTCGTACTCGTCCGCGGTGAACGTCATCTTGTCCGCCTCGCAGGTGAAACCGATCTCCGGCGCGGGAGTGCTGAGCGCTTTACAGTTGGCGATCGTCCAGCCGCCGGCCATACCGGCCTCGAACTCGGCCTCGTAGGGAATCGCGACCTCGACGGGGTTGACCGGAGGCTTCTCTTCCTCCTCGCCCTCCTCGCCGGCGGCGAACGCGCTGCCGAATCCGAGGGGGATGAGCACGGCGCTGGCGAGCAGCAGGGCGGCTGCGGCTCTCGCGGGTCTCATGCCTCCCATCCTGCCAGTCTCCCGAAGCCGTGGATACGAACCCGAGGATTCTGCGCGTATACAAGCGCCCGATATGATGCGAACCATGACTATCGCGCCAGGCACCGCCGGCGGCCCAGCTCTCGCTGAGGCCCCCGCGGACGAAGGCCAGCGCCGACTGGGCTGGTCGGTCGGCCAGCCGATGCTGTTCGAGACCTGGGGCGTTCCCGCCGACAGCAGCAAACGCAGCCTCTCCACCGGCGAGAGCGTGCTGCCCGAACTGGCCGAAGACAAAGCTGTTGCGAAGAGCTTCTTCCGCCACCCCGCCTTCATCGTGTCAATCTCGACAACGATCGTCGCCGTCGTCGTCGGTGTGGTGATGACCGTCATGGGTGTGCTCGGTGACGGACCGGCGAAGGTCTCCGATCTCGCGATCACCGGGGGCGAGGGCAACGTGCACCTCACCTGGACCGGCCCGGATGTGCCGTTCAGCCTGTACGTGATCGAACCCGGATCCGACGAGGTGCTCGACGTCTCCCAGCTCGTGCGCAAGGGCAGCGAAGCCTGGGTGCCGAAGTTCGCCGACCTCATCACCGACGACTCGTGCTTCGTGGTGCGCGCCGCGGAGACGAGCGGCGATGTGACGCTCGACCCGTCGAACCTCGAGAGCCAGGGCGCCGCGAGCGTCTGCGTCGCCGATGCGACTGATGCAACCGATGCGCCCGAGTAGGGCACTCCTTCTTCTCGCCGTGGCCGTGACCCTCACGGGTTGCGCGGGTTCCGGCCAGGCGCTGGTCGTCCCCACCAATATCCCGCTCGACCAGGTCGAGATCGACGATCCTGCCCGCAACGGCATCGAGTACCTCGCCGGGCCCGACGCGCTCGATTCGGTGATCCTCGCTTCCCGTGAGCAGCGATGGGTGAGCATGGTCGGCACGTTCACCGAGCGACTCCCGGCACCCGAAGGGGAACGCGACCCCGTGAACGGGTTGTCGGTCGCCGTCGAGGTGCGCGGGTCATCCACCGACTATGAGGCGACCCTCACGGCCGGCAAACTCAGCGGTGCGGTGCGCGTGCAGGATGACGTTGCTGTCGCTCGCGGCAACGCGGCGTTCCTGGCCCAGGCAGGGCTCGATGCCGACGCCGTCGCCGTCGCCGCGGCGGGTGCCGAGTGGGCCTGCCTGCCCACCGGACGCTTCGCCGTCGCCGAGTGGGGCTCGCTGCTCGACCCGGTCGGACTCATCTCCGACCTGCTGATCGTCGAAGGCGAGTCGGAGATCTCGGTCTCGACCGGCCCCGTCGTCGACGACACCCTCTCGCTCGTCGTCGGTGCCGGGCCGGGGCCGATCGGCTCGCTGAGCGTATCCGCCATCGGCGCACCGCTTCCGACCACCCTCGACGCCGCCGATGCAAGTGGACTCGGCAGCTTCACCTTCAGCGAGTGGGGCGTCGACCCCAAGCTCGAAGAGCCCTCGTCACTCGCCAGCTGCGGCTAGCAGGTCGATCAGCTTCTGCACGGTCGTGAGGTTGCGGCCGGTGCCCGGTGTGCCGATCGCGCGCATGATCGGGTCGATCTTCATGCTCGGGGTGCCCGCGCCGTTCGCGTAGCGGATGTGCATGTCCCGGCCGAGCACGGCCCACTCATCGTCGCCCGTCGCGAAAGTCTGCGCCTTGTTGATGGCAGTCTGTGCAGGCTCTTCCTTCAAGAAGGTCACGTAGGAATACTTCGGGTTGTCGACCTCGAAGGGATGCGCGGCGAGCGCCGCCTCCAGCTCGGCTTGCGTCCGCGAGGTGATATCCCGGAAGAACCCGTACTTCTCCTCGATCGCGGATTCGAGCTTCTTCTCGAAGCCTGCGGGAGCCGTGGCCAGGAGGTTGCCGCTGGCGATGTAGGTCGCGACATCCCGAGCACCGAGCTCTTCGGCGAGCGCCCGCAGCTCGGCCGTCGGCAGCTTCGCGGTGCCGCCCACGTTCACCGCTCGGAGGAGGAAAGCGCGCCTGGTCATGGCGCAAGTCTGGCAGCACCGGCTGTCACCTGGGCAGCGCGCGCGCGCCGAACACGTCAGACTGGATGTACCGGCTCAATCGAAGGAACACGTGAACACCGCAGCACCCCTCACCGAATCCGAGATCCTCGCTATTCGCGGTGACTTTCCGATCCTTGCGACCGAGGTGAACGGTCAACCACTCGTGTACCTGGACTCCGGCGCGACCTCGCAGAAACCGCTGTCCGTGCTGGACGCGGAGCGCAAGTTCTCCCTGCGCCGCAATTCGGCCGTCCACCGCGGCGCCCACACCCTCGCCGCCGAGGCGACCGAGGAATTCGAGGACGCCCGCGAGACCGTGGCCCGCTTTGTCGGCGCCCGGCCCGACGAGATCGTCTGGACCAGCAACGCGACCGAGGGCATCAACCTGCTCGCCTACGCGTTCTCCAACGCGTCGACCGCCGGCCCCGCGTACGCGGATCTCGCGCTAAAGCCGGGCGACGAGATCCTCGTGACCGAGCTCGAGCACCACGCCAACCTCATCCCGTGGCAGCAGCTCGCGCAACGCACCGGAGCAACGCTTCGGTATATCCCGGTCGACGATGACGGCGTGCTGCTTCCTGCCGACGACTTCATCACCGCACGCACGCGCATCGTCGCGTTCTCGCATGTCTCCAACGTGCTCGGCATCATCAATCCGGTCGCTCAGATCGTGGCGGCCGCCCACGCGGTCGGCGCCCTCGTGGTGCTCGACGCCTGCCAGTCGGCGCCGCACCTGCCGCTCGACCTGCGTGCCCTCGACGTCGACTTCGCCGTGTTCTCCGGTCACAAGATGCTCGGGCCGACCGGCATCGGCGCGCTCTACGGGCGCCGGGCCCTGCTGAACGCGCTTCCCCCGTTCCTCACCGGCGGCTCAATGATCACCACGGTCACCATGGAGGCCGCCGAGTTCCTGCCCGCGCCCCAGCGCTTTGAGGCGGGCACCCAGCGGGTATCCCAGGCCATCGCCCTCGCGAGCGCCGTCGACTACCTGGGCGCGATCGGCATGGATCGCGTCGCCGCCCACGGCACCCTCATGAGCCGGCGCCTCATCGACGGCCTCTCGGCCATCGCCGGAGTGCGCGTTCTTGGCGCGAGCGGCGAACGAGTCGGGCTCGCGAGTTTCGATGTGCCGGGCATCCACTCACACGACATGGGCCAGTTCCTCGATGACCGCGGCATCGCCGTGCGCGTCGGCCACCACTGCGCGCAGCCGCTGCACCGCCGACTCGGGCTCATCTCCAGCACCCGCGCGAGCGCGAGCATCTACACCACTGAAGCCGAGATCGACTTCTTCCTCCAGGGCGTCGCCGACGCCCGCACCTTCTTCGGAGTGACCTCATGAGCGACCTCGACGGTCTCTACCAGCAGCTGATCCTCGACCACTCGAAGGCGCCGCACGGCCGCCACCCCATCGAAGATGTCACGGCGTCGTCCCACCAGGTCAACCCCACCTGTGGTGACGAGGTCACTGTTTCTTTACGAGTGCGGGATGACGTCATCCAGGCCCTCGGCTGGGAGGGCCACGGCTGCGCGATCTCCCAGGCCTCGGCGTCGCTGCTCAGCACTCTCGTCACCGGGCAGACTGTTGCCGAGGCTACGTCGCTGCTGGCCGACTTCCGGGTGGCGATGCGCTCCCGCGGAACGATCGAGCTCGACGAGGATCGCTTCGGCGATGCGATCGCGCTCAACGGGGTCTCGCGCTACGTGGCTCGGGTCAAGTGCGCGATGCTCTCGTGGGTGGCGCTGGAGCGGGCGCTCGAGGTCGACTAGGCAGTGAAGCGCCGCACCTTCGTCGGCGTGAGCACGATCCGCACGAGGTCCATACCCGACCAGTCGTCGAGCTTGTCGGGTTCCCGGTAGCGGGCCGACAGGCGGTCGGCGAGTTCGAGCGCGCCGTCCGGGGTGACGGCAACCGAGCCCTCGACCGCGACACAGTGCTCGGGCTCCCCCATCGGAGCCGACACCACGATGGATGCCCGCGGATCGGCCTCGAGCCGGCGCACTCGCGGCGAGCTGGTGAGCGAGAAGATCTGAACGTCGTCGCCGGCCACCTCGAACCACACGGGTCGCGGAGCAGGAATGCCGCCGGCGTCGGGAATCGCCGTGATCATCGCAAAGAGCGGGCGAGTGAGAAGTTCGAGGTCGCGTTCGGTGAACATCGAATCAGGCTACGCGAGGGATCCGGGAACGCATCCCGAACAGAATGTAGCGAGGGCGGGACTCGAACCCGCGACACCACGATTATGAGTCGTGTGCTCTAACCACCTGAGCTACCCCGCCGCGCCGAATCCGATCGAAGACCGAATCAACGAGCCCCCTGTGGGAATCGGACCCACTACCTCTTCCTTACCAAGGAAGTGCTCTACCAATGAGCTAAGGGGGCGCAAACGTGTCGCGGCGCACGAAGCTCCGCGCCATTTTGGCACCGTAAGAGACTAGCATCCGCGAGGGCCTCTCGCGCACACACCCGAACGGGGTCTAGAACGACGGAAGCACGATTCCGGGCAGCCGCCAGACGGTGAAGCTCGGTCCGTCGCCCCAGAGACGCGAGTCCGTTGCATCCGTCTCGCCCCACAGCAGTTCGGGATGCCCGTCGAGCTCGACCTCCACGTCGAACGCCGCGCGAGCCGCGACCACGAGCACACACTCGTCCGCGTGTTCGCGCACGTAGACCAGCACATCCTCACCGGCGTGCAACCAGCGGATGCCACCCTCGTTCAGCGCCACATGGTCGCGCCGAAGGTGAATGAGCTGCGTGTACAGGTCGATGGTCGACGCGGACGCATCGCGCTCGTCCCACGGCATTGGGGAGCGCGAGTGCTCCCCGTCGTCGCCGACGAGACCGAACTCGTCGCCCGCGAAGACCACCGGGATACCCGGGAGGGTGACCGACATCCCGAACGCAACCGGCACAGCACCGTCGAGGGCGCTCGTGCGGAAGCGGGCCGTGTCATGCGTGTCGAGCGCATTCATGTTGTGCAGGCGCACCCGCCACGGGAAGCCGGCGGCGAAGCGCTGATGCGCCTCGAACACGTCGAGGCCGGTGTACGACGGGATGGTGCCGTACGGCAGCCCGAAGAACCACGACTTCTCGACCCGCTTGGACAGCCAGCCCCAGATCGGCCGGGTGAAGTTGGCGTACGTCATGGCGCCGTGCCAGCCGTCGCCCTCGAAGTCACCGAGGGCGTCGTTCGTCGACTCCCCGAGCAGGATCGTGTCGGGGTTCACGTCGATCATCGTCTTGCGGATGGTCTGGCGCACTTCCGCGTTCAGATCCTGGTCGAGGTAGCGGCCGGTCATGTTCGCGACGTCGATGCGCCAGCCGTCGAAGTTGTACGGCGCCTTCAGCCACTTGGCCACAACAGAATGCTCGCCCTCGATGAAACGGCGACGCAGCTCAGGCGCGGCCCAGTTGAACTTGGGCAGCGACGGCACCCCGAGCCACGAGACGTAACTCTTCTGCTCAGGGTCGAGCCAGTAGTAGAACTCGCTCTCCGGTGCGCCCGGCGTGAGATGGGATGACGTGAACCATTCGTGCGCGTCACCGGAGTGGTTCGATGTGAGATCGCCGATAACGCTGAGACCGCGAGCGTGAGCGGCATCCACCAAAGAGATCAAGGCGTCGTCGCCACCGAGCAGCGGGTCGACCGTAGTGAATGAGAGGGCGTCGTAGCGGTGGTTGGAGTGGGCGGGGAAGACCGGGGTCAGGTAGACCATCGTCACGCCGAGGTCGACCAGGTGATCGAGCTTCTGCTCGATGCCCAGCAGGTCGCCGCCGTAGAACTGGCGGGCGGTCGAGGGGCCGATATGGATGGGCTCATCCGTCCACTCGGCGGGCTCGGCCCAGATCGGCAGCTCGCGACCGTCGGCCTCGCTCGATCGCGCGAAACGGTCGGGGAAGATCTGGTACATCACCGTGTTCTTCGCCCACGGCGGAGGGGCCGGGTAGGAGACGAACTTGAAGTCCTCGGAGTCGCGGGTCTCGATCAGGCTGTAGCCGCTCGAACCGAGCCAGCCGGTCGACCCGTCCTCGAGCACGAACAGGAATCGGTAGCCGTGCACCGGGTTCTCGACCCGGAGCGGCGCCTCCCACCAATCCCAACCGCCTGTCGAGGCGACCAGCGTGGCGTCGGTGAAGTGCGGCTCGTGGTCGGGATTCGACCGGGTGCGGATCGAATGAACGGGGCCGAAATCACTCGGGACTCGAACTCGGACGCGCACGACATCCCCGAGTTCGGGTGTCTGCGTCGACACATAGAGAGGTGATCCGTCGTGATGAGGTACCCGTTTGCCCACTATTTGACCGCCCCCGCCGTGAGTCCGTTAACTATGTACTTCTGAAGATAGAGGAAGAGAGCCATCACCGGGATCGCGGCCATCACCGCCCCCGCCGCGAAGAGGCTCCAGTTCTTGCTCGTCTCATCCGAGACGAACTGGTACAGGCCGACCGCGAGGGTCTGCTTGCTGGGGTCGGAGAGCAGCACGCTCGCGATCACGAACTCGTTGGTCGTGCCGATGAACGACAGCAGCCCGACCACCGCGAGGATCGGCGCCACCAGCCTGAGGATGATCGTGAAGAAGATGCGCGCGTGGCTCGCCCCGTCGATCTTCGCCGCCTCGTCGATCGACAGCGGCACCGTGTTGAAGAAGCCGTACATCAGGTAGGTGTTCACGCCCAGCGCGCCGCCGAGGTAGACGACGATCAGGCCGAGCTGGCTGTCGAGGCCGAGGATCGGGAAGATGTCGCCGATCGCATTGAGCAGCAGGAAGATCGCGACCACCGCGAGCAGCTGCGGGAACATCTGCACGAGCAGCAGCGTCAGCAGGCCGACCCTGCGGCCGGTGAACCGCATCCTCGAGAATGCGTACGCGGCGAGAGCACCGAGAAAGACCGTGCCCAGCGACGAGATGCCGCCGATGAGCAAGGTGTTGAGGAACCACGCGCCGTAGGGCTGGCTCGGGCGGTTGAAGAGGTCGATGTAGTTGCCGAGGTCGATCTCCTGGAACAACGCGTTCGACCCCACGAGGGTGCCGTTCGGGTTCAGCGACGAGGACAGCACGTACAGCAGTGGGAAGGCGCAGAAGATGATCACGGCCACACCGATCAGGTGCCGCCAACCCGTAGCGGTGAACCACTTGCGGAACGAGGAACGCCGGCCGGTCGAAACAGTCGAGGTGATCATGTCAGTTCAAATCCTCCAGCGCCTTGGTCTGTCTGAAGCCGATCACTGAGACCGTCGCCACGACAATGAAGATGATGATCGCGAACGCGCTCGCCAGGCCGTAGTCGCGACCGGCCACCGAACCGAACGCCACCTTGTAGACGAGAGTGATGAGGATGTCGGTGGCCCCGACATTCACGTCGGCGCCGATGTCGCGCGGCCCCCCGCCCGTCAGCATGTAGATCAGGTTGAAGTTGTTGAAGTTGAACGCAAAGCTCGAGATGAGCAGCGGCGCGAGCGACACCATGAGCAGCGGCAGCTTGATGTGCCGGAAGAGCGCCCACGGTTTCGCGCCGTCGACCTTCGCGGCCTCCACGATTTCGTCGGGAATCGCCTGCAGGGCGCCCGTGCTCACCAGGAACATGTAGGGGAAGCCCAACCAGAGGTTCACGATGAGGATGCTCACCTTGGCGAGCACGGGGTCGGTCAGCCACGGGACATCCGCCCCACCGAGAAGAACCTGGTTGATGAAGCCGAAGTCGCGGTTCATCAGGCCTGCCCAGACGAGGGCCGAGAGGAAGGCGGGGAACGCGTAGGGCAGAATCGCGATCACCCGATAGAAGCGGCGGCCCTTCATACGCGCGTCGTTGAAGACCACCGCGAGGAACAGGCCGAGGGCGAAGGTCGTGGCGACGGACAGGATCGCGAACGCGAAGGTCCAGATCACGACGCCGATGAGCGGTCGGCGGATCTCCTCCTCGCCGAACGCGCGGGCGAAGTTGGCGAACCCCACGTCGATCTTCCAGCCGGGCTGGATCGTCTCCCCCTCGGCGGTCTCGAACTGGCCGTTGCCTCGATCGATGAAGACCGTGCCGCTCGTCTCATCGGTGAAGGAGCCGGCCGCCTCGTCGTACTTGAGGGTCGACTCGTAGAGGAACGCCTTGCTGCCGTCGGGGGTGCGCAGCGCGCCGTCGCTCGGGTTGTCGGTGAGCGGCACGGCCAGGGCCGAGATCGCCTGCTGGTTCGCGAGGATGCCGGCGAAGTCGAGGGCCGTATAGCCGTCGAGGCCGATCGCCTTGCCCGAACCGGAGAGCTGCGCGTTGTCCACCGGCTCGAGGGGGCTCTCCACGTTGCCGAGGCTCACCGTGCCGTCCGGCTCCGTCACGAGGAAGCTGTAGGTGCCCAGCTGGTCGAGCACCGTCAGGTCGTAGGTCGGTGAATTCTCCACCCGCTGCAGGGACTTCGCGACGATCGAGTCGATCGCGTCCTCGCGGGTCGAGTTGTGGCCGTCACCGAAGTTGGTGAACGCGATGTAGGCGCTGTAGCCCACCGCGAACAGTTGGAAGATGATGAGGAAGACGATGCCCGGCGCGAGGTACTTCGCGGGCAGTGCCCGACGGGTCAGGTAGATCCAGTTGATCGCGACCAGGCCGATCGCGACCAGCACGAACGCGACCCAGCTCTCCTTGAGGAAGAGCACGAACAACGCGTAGACGACGACCGCATCGAGCAGGCCGAGGGCGATGATCTTGATGAGGACCGCCTTGAGGGTCGGCGTCTCCTTGTACTTGCTGGGCTGAGTTGACGGCCGTGTCATGACTCTCCTCGGGTAGGGGTGACCGGGCATCCGATGTCCGATGTCGGATGCCCGGCCACGAGTTCGATCGTCAGCCCTTGATCTTCGTGGCGATCGTGTCGGCCATCTTCTGCCAGGCGGCCTTGGGATCGCCCGCCGAACCCGCGATCAGCGCGGCCTCCGTTGCGCCCCAGTCGCTCCAGACCTGGCCCATGGCCGGGATCGACGGCTGCGGCACACCGGCCGCACCCACCTCACCGAAGGCCGCGACATCCGGATTCGACTGCGCGGCATCAAAGGCCGTTTTCAGTGCGGGAGCTCGGCCGCCCTTTTCAAAGATCGAGGTCTGCACCTCTTCGCTGCCCAGGTATTCGACCACGAACTTGTTGGCGAGCAGCGCGTTGTCGGTCTTCGCGCTCACGAAGAAGCCCTGCACACCCACGAACGGCTGGCTCGGCTCACCGCCGGCGCTCGGAACTGCCTCGATCGAGTAGTTGATGCCGGCCTCCTTGATGCGAGGCAGATTCCACGGACCGGTGATGATGTACGGCGACTTCTTGTTGACGAAGTTCTCGATCGCGATGTCACCGTCGACGCTCACGTTCAGCACGCCGCTCTTGCCCCACTCGACGAGCTTCGCGGCGAATTTGTCGCCACCCTCGTTCGCGAGCTGCAGGTCGTCTGCGTTGTAGCTGCCGTCGGCGTTGGTGCCGAAGACGGGGGCACCGAACGAGGTCTGGATCGGGTACATGTGGTACGGATCCGCGTTCGCGCCCACCTGCACGATGAACGGGAACTCGACCGTGCCCGCGGCCACCAGGTCCTCACCGGTCGCGATCATCTCGTCGAAGGTGTCGTGCGGGTCGGGGTCGAGATCGGTATTGCGAATCAGGGCGATGTTCTCGATCGACACCGGCAGGCCGTACTGCTGTCCCTCGTAGCTCATCGCCTGGGTGGCGACGTCCTGGAAGTCAGCGGCGTTGTCCACGGTCAGTGGCGCCACCACGCCGTTCTGCACCCAGGAGCCGAGCCAGTCGTGGGCTCCCACAACGACATCCGGACCCTTGCCGGTCGGCACCTGCTTGGTGAAGTCCTCCTTGAGGGTGTCACCGAATTCCTTCTGCACGACCTTGACCGTGACGCCGTTGTCGTCTTCGAAGGTCTGGATGACGTCCTTCAGCGCATCGGCCCGGTTCGCGTCGACCCAGATCGTCAGGGTGCTTCCTGCCTCACCACCCTCGTTGCCTCCGCCGCCCGCGCAGCCCGCCAGGGCCAGGGTTGCGATCGTGAATACAGCGGCTATGCCCGCTCTCTTCATCGGTGTCACCTTTCGTGTGCGTGGGACCTCGTCGTCCCACGCAGGTGCGCGGATCAAGAGGTCGTTCTCTTGGTGCTCGAATTCTGCAAGCGCTTACAGATATACCCCGTTTGGGGGGTGTTTGGCCAGTCTTTTCAGAGAACCGTTACCGGATGGCAAGCGCTTACAGTTTTGCCTCCACCCGATAGGGTTTAGGGCATGACTATTGCTAGCGACGTTCTGGCCGCAGCCTCGGGGCGCACCTCGATCGCCCACTCCACCGTCTCGACACCCGGATCCGAGTGGTGGCGCACGGCCGTCATCTACCAGATCTATCCCCGGTCATTCGCGGATCTCACCGGCGACGGAATCGGCGACCTGCCCGGCATCACGGCCCGCCTCGACTCGCTCGCGGCGCTCGGAATTGACGCCATCTGGCTCTCGCCGTTCTACACGTCACCGCAGAAGGACGCCGGCTACGACGTCGCCGACTACGTGGGAGTCGACCCGCTGTTCGGCACCATCGCAGACTTCGACGCCATGCGCGACCGCGCCCACGAGCTCGGCCTGCGCGTCATCATCGACATCGTTCCCAACCACTCCTCCGACCAGCACGCGTGGTTCCAGGAGGCGCTCGCCGCTTTGCCGGGCTCTGCCGAAAGAGCACGCTACATCTTCCGCGAGGGCCGTGGCTCCTCGGGCGAACTCGCCCCCAACAACTGGGAGTCCGTCTTCGGCGGCCCGGCCTGGACGCGCATCGCCGACGGCCAGTGGTACCTGCACCTGTTCGACTCCTCGCAGCCCGACCTCGACTGGGAGAACCCGTGGGTGCGCGAGCAGTTCCGCGACATCCTGCGCTTCTGGCTCGATCGTGGCGTCGACGGATTTCGCGTCGACGTCGCCCACGGCATGATCAAGGCGCCCGGTCTGCCCGACTACACCCCTCCCGCCGACTCCGGATCGATGGGTGGGGGCATCGAGTCCGACGAGACACCGCCCTACTGGGCGCAGGATGGTGTTCACGAGATCTACCGCGATTGGCGCACGCTCCTCAACGAGTACGAGGGCGACCGCGTGCTCTGCGCCGAGGCCTGGGTCGAGCCGCTCACCAAGCTGGCCCGCTGGGTGCGGCCGGACGAGATGCACCAGGCGTTCAACTTCTCCTACCTCGAGACGCCGTGGTCCGCAGCGGCACTGCGCGCGGTCGTCGACACCTCGATTCACGCGTTCTCCGGTGTTGGCGCGCCCAGCACCTGGGTGCTCTCGAACCACGACGTGGTGCGTCACGCATCCCGACTCGCACTGACAGCCGAGAACCCGCAGGGCGCCGGCGTCGGACCGCTGTCACCGGGCCAGCCCGACCCCGTGCTCGGCCTGCGCCGCGCGCGCGCCGCCACCGCTCTGATGCTCGCCCTGCCCGGAAGCGCGTACATCTACCAGGGCGAGGAACTCGGGCTGCCCGAGGTCATCAACCTGCCCGACGACTCGCGCCAGGACCCGACGTGGTTCCGCACCAACGGGGAGCGCTACGGTCGCGACGGCTGCCGCGTGCCGATCCCGTGGGAGGGCGCATCTCCCGCCTTCGGCTTCAACAGCACGGGTGCGAGCTGGCTGCCGCAGCCCTCCGAGTGGGCGTCGTTTGCGCGCGACCAGCAGGTCGGTGTCGCGGGATCCACGCTGTCGCTGTACACACTCGCCCTGTCGCTGCGGTCGACCTACGGCTTCGGACTCGGCGCAATCGAATGGATGGATCTCGGGACTGACGTCGTAGCGTTCCGCAACGGAGACGTGACCGTGATTGCGAACACCGGCACTGCCCCCGTGGCGCTACCCGCCGGTGAGGTGCTGCTGGTCAGTGGCGAAGAGCTCGACGGATTCGTCGCGTCCGACACGACAGTGTGGCTGCTTGCCGACTAGCTTGTGGATAAGTTGCTCGAACATTCGTTCGAAGGTTCAGTATTGATGTATGAATCTTTTAGAGCAGCACGGCACAGCCTTCGCGGCACTGTCTGCTCTGCCGCGCGCGTACTCTGCGGTGTCGGATGACGATCTGCTTGCCCTCGGCCGGGCCGTAGCTCGGTCCCAACAGCTTGTCGCCACGCACGCGGCCCTGATCGCCGGTGAGGTTGCGCGCCGGTCGGCTCCCGCTCTCGGGTCTTCGGGGTTGGCACAGCGAACCGGGCATCGCACGCCGGAGGAGCTGGTGCGGGTCACGACCGGGTCGACGAAACGGGATGCGCGGACGGCCGTTGCCATCGGATCACTTGCTTCGTCGCCCGATATCGAGCCGTGGCTTGCGCCCGTCGCAGCTGCTCTGACCGAGGGCACGCTGTCGGTTGAGGCGGCGGCTGCGATTCGTACCGGGCTGGGCGTTCCCACCACCGATATCACCGCCGCGGTGCTTGCCGAGGCGTCTGCCGGGCTGTGCGAGGTGGCCCCGTCCCTGGATGCCGACCGGTTGCAGCGTCTCGCCCGGGATGCGCGGGATGCGCTCGATGAGGACGGCATCGCCGACCGGGAGGCTGCCGCCCACGCGCGGAGGTCGTTGACGTTCTGGCGCACCCCCGATGGCGGTGCACACCTGCGCTGGGTCATGGATCCCGAGACCGCAGCCACCGTCGGGGACCTCTTCGACCGGGCCACCTCCCCCCGGCGTGGGGGACCCCGGTTCGTGAACCCGACCGACGCGACCCTGGCCGAGGCGATCACCGCGGACACCCGCACAACGGAGCAGCTGGCCTCAGACACCTTCGCCCACCTCCTCACCGCCGGCGCCGACACCGACTCCACCCAGCTACTCGGCACGGGTGGACCGGTGGTGAAGATTCTCGTGGCCGCTGAGTCGCTCGACACCCGCACCGGTCACGCCCGGATCGAGGGCTCACCGACGCCGGTGTCCGTGCAGACGGCGGAACG